>DATFGN010000021.1:0-17559 GCA_035249405.1 Gemmatimonadales bacterium | reverse complement strand
TGTGTGTCGCTGGACACAAAGCGCGCAACCCGTTGTGGGGTAGTGGGTTGGGGCTCACGCCAGCGCTGGCACCGAAGTGGCTCAATGAGCGGCAAATGCGAGACGCGCGATGATGACTTCCCAACCGACTGATCGAATTCTGACGGCGCCCGAGGCGCTCGGCCTCGACTCGCGCGTGAGCTTTCGCCGCTCCGCCTCGGCGCTGTTGGATGAACTTCCAGAGGGCTCCGGCCGGCTCGTGATCGACCTGTCCGCCACTCAACACGTGGACAGCGCCGGTCTCGGAGCCCTCATGTTGATTCAACGCAAGGCCGCCGACCGCCGCGTGACGGTGTGTTTGCGCGCCGCGAATGAGGAGCTGCGCTTCCTGCTGGTGTTGACCAAGCTGGACGACCTGTTCGAGTTGGAGCCGGGAACTACGTAATCCGTTCGCCTCCGTAGACGGCCGCGAACACGCAGGTATATTGCCACGGCTATGGCCGCCGCCGGTCCGAAACGCCGGGTGTTGTTTGTCGAGGACGAAGCCGCCCTGCAAACATCCTACGCCCGCTACTTCGTATCCCGCTACGAGATGGCCTTCGCCCGCACCGGGGCGGAGGCCATGCAACAGCTCGAGAGCTTCGAGCCCGAAGTGCTGGTGCTGGATCTGCGCCTGCCGGATACGGACGGCATCGCGTTACTCCAGCGCATCCGCCAGAAACGGGCCACCCTTCCCGTCGTCGTCACGACCGCCTACGTGAGCATGGAACCGCTGATGCACGTGCTCGATCTCGGGCATAGTGCGTACCTTGTCAAACCCTTCGACTTGAACGAGCTCGGCGCGCGCATCGATGCTGTGGGCGCGTGACCTCGCGCACTCGTTCGGCGCCGTCCTGGCGCTGGACGGCATCGCGTTTTCCCTGAATCGCGGTCAGACACTGGTCATCTTCGGCCCTAATGGGGCCGGGAAGACGACCCTGCTCCGCGTCATCGCCGGGTTGATCAGACCTCGGCAGGGCAGCGCCGGCGTCGACGGTGGGCGGCGCGCCATCGGCTGGATCGGCCATCAGTCGCAGCTCTACAGCCAGCTCACGGTCATTGAGAATCTTCATTTCTGGGCGTCGCTCTATGACGTCCCGACACCCGTCGTCCGTCAGCGCGCGGCCGAATTGATCGGCCGCCTCGGCCTCGAGCGCCAAGCGGAGCAGCCGGTGCGGACGTTGTCGCGCGGGCAGACGCAGCGCGTGGCGATTGCGCGTGCGCTGATGCACGATCCGGCCGTCCTGCTCCTGGACGAGCCGTTCACCGGTCTCGACCGGCTCGCCGCCGAGGAGCTTCGGGGCCTGCTCGCCGAGCTGGCGGCCGCCGGACGGGCGAGCGTGCTGGTCACGCACAGTGTCGAAGAGGGGACTGAGCTCGCCACGGAGATCGCGTTCATGCGCAGCGGCCGCTTTGCCGCCCTGGGACCCCGCGCCGGTCGCGACGCGACGGCCTTAGGAGCCGAATATCGCCGGATCATGGCCGGTGGGTGATCTGCTGCGACACGCCTGGCTGGTGGCCCGCAAAGACCTCCAGGTGGAGGTGCGCTCGCGCACGGCGTTCACCCTGGCACTCGTGTTCACGGCGCTGGTGCTCGTGGTATTCGAGTACGGTCGCGACCCGACCGCCGTTCCCACGCTCGACCTCGCGCCGAGCATTCTGTGGGTGACCTTCAGCTTCGCAGCCGTGCTGGCGCTCAACCGTGCGTTTCAAGCCGAGCTGGAGAACGATGCCCTGGAAGGATTGCTGCTCGCCCCGATCAGCCGCCACAGCCTGTTCTGGGGGAAGCTCGCTGCCAATCTGGTGTTCGTGGCCCTGGTGCAGGTGATCGGGCTCGTGTTGTTCGTGTTGTTCTTCAATGTGCCCGTGTGGCGCGTGCTCGGGTCGCTCGTCACGGTGATGGCGCTTGCCAGTATCGGGTTCATCGCGGTGGGTACGTTGTTCAGCGCCATGGTCGTCCGGACCCGCTTCGCCGAGCTGATGCTGCCCGTCTTGCTGCTGCCGTTTCTCTTGCCGCCACTGATCGCGGCCGTCACGATCACGGCGCAGCTGCTCGGCGGGCGTCCCTTGAGCGAGGTCGGCGGCTGGCTTAGGTTGCTCGCAGCCTACGACCTGACGTTCGTAACCCTCGCCACCCTGCTGTTCCCCGCGACGGTGACGGAATGACGCAAACCCTTCGTGGTCGCTGGATAACCGCGGTCGCGCTTCTCTTGCTCGCCGGCGTGTACATCCGGGCGCTGGCGTTCACGCCCACCGAAGTCGCCCAGGGACCAGCCCAGAAGATCTTCTATCTCCACGTGCCGGCGGCGTGGTCGGCCATGGTGTCGATGGCGCTCGTCGGGCTGGGGGGAATCCTCTTTCTGTTCCTCAAGGACGAGCGCTACGATCGATTTGCGGCGGCTTCCGCCGAGGTCGGGACGGTGTTTTCGCTCGTCATGCTGACGACGGGGCCACTGTGGGCCAAGCCGATCTGGGGAACGTGGTGGACGTGGGACGCGCGGTTGACGCTCACCCTGATGATGTTCTTCTTGTTTCTCGGCTACCAGTTGTTGCGCGGCGCCGTGGCTGACCCGGCGCTCCGGGCACGCTACAGCGCCGTCGTGGGAATCTGCGGGTTGGTGCTCCTGCCCTTCATCCATCTGAGCGTCTATCTGTTTCGAACCCTGCATCCGCAGCCGATCGTCCTGAAGCCGAGCGCGCCGTCACTGCCGCCGGAGATGCTCGTCACCCTGCTCGTCTCGTTCGGGGTGTTTACCCTGCTCTACATCGGGTTTGTCGTCCAGCGTTACGCTATCGGAGAGTCGCGGTGATGGAGACTCCGCACAACTCGGCGTTCATGGTGGCCGCCTACATCGTGACCGCGGTGATCCTCTTGGGCTACGCCTTCATCCTCGCTCGGCGGGCTCGGGGGAGGAGTCGCTAACCCGCGCGGCGGGGCGTGTTTCGTTTGGCGCGCAGCGCCGTGGCCTGCGACTCACCGTCCGGAACCTGGGACGCCCACAGCGTGAGCGCCTGGTCTGCCGCCTGCGCATCCCCGGCTTCGAACAACGCTTCAGCGTTTTGCAGCAACGCTTCCGGTCCGCCGCCCGCGGCGTAGGCGCGAGCAAAGCGGGCCGCGGCTTCAGGGAACTGGCCCGAGCGCCGGTAGATCTGTCCCGCGGCGAGTGCCGCATCGGGCCGCTCATCAAGCACCAAGGCTTGCTCGAACGACGCCAGCGCTTCCTGGTGGCGATACACCCCCAACCATGCCTGGCCGAGCAACATCCACGCATCCGGGTTGTCGGGAAACCGCTCGGCGGCTCGTTGCGCCACCGCGCGGGCGCCCCAGCGATCCTCCCGCAGCAGGTCGACCAGCAACCAATAGGAGGGGACAAACGTCGGTGCCACGGCGCAGGCCATGCGGTGCCAGCGCGCCGCGCCGCGCGGTGAGCCGGAAGCATCGGCGCGGCGGCCGGCGAAATCAGCGAGGATCTGTCGCAGCGACTGGAGCACGAGTGACCTGCAAGAGTCGTATGGAAGAAACGTAAGGTCGAAAAACGTATGGAGGAAACCGTGGTTCTCACGCCTTCTCCATACGCCTTTCAACCCTACGCAGTTCTCCTTACGCCTTTGGCAGCAGGAATGCTTTCCATAGCCATCCCGCTGCAGTCCCACCCGCCAACGGTCCAATCCAGTAAACCGCCTGCGAATGCCAGGTCCACGAAACCAGCGCCGGGCCGAAGGCGCGCGCCGGGTTGAGCGCGGCGCCCGTCAGCCCACCGATGACCACCGCGGACACGAAAATGGCGAGGCCGATCCCGAACCCGCCGATTTTCGGTGCATCCTTCGCAACCGCCGTCCCGAACACCGCCGAGACGAGGAAGAACGTGAACATCGCCTCGATCGCGATGCCCTGGGCGAGCCCGATGTTGAGCGACAGCTGCGGCGTGCCGCTGGAGACGGCGTTGACCGCCGGGGCAGGGAACATCGCCTTGACGGCGAGTGCTCCCAACACCGCGCCGGCGAGCTGGGCGATCACGTAGCGGCCGCCGGTGCGTGGATCGACCTTGCCGGCGACGAGCAGTCCCAGCGTGACCGCCGGATTGAAATGCGCTCCCGACACGCTCATCAACGCGCTGATCAGGATCGACATCCCGACGCCGTGCGCGAAGGCGATGCCGAGGTTCGTGACCCCGCCGGACGTCATGGCATTGACGACGATGCTCGCCGTGCCGATGAAGACGAACAGGGCCGTGCCGAGCGCCTCAGCGACCAACGGCCGGTACGCAGTTTTCATCGGGAATTCCTCCGAGAGGATGTGCGAAGAGGGGGCGACAATCTACCGGCCAGTTCAGGCGCGCCGCAACACCAGGGTCGCATTCACGCCGCCGAAGCCGAAGGAATTGGTGAGAATCGCCTCCGGGCGCGCGGCCCGTCCCCCGTCGCGGCCGGGCAGGCAGTCGAGATCGCACGCGGGATCCGGTCGCGAGAGATTGATGGTGGGCGGCAGCCAGCCGCGGGCGAGGGTCAGCGCGCAGATCGCCGTTTCGATGGCGCCGGAGGCGCCCAGGGCGTGCCCGTAATACCCCTTGGTGCCGCTCATCGCGAGTCGGTAGGCATGCGAGCCGAACACCTGCTTGATGGCCAGCGTTTCGGTCGTGTCGTTGAGCGGCGTGGAAGAGCCATGGGCATTCACGTAGCCGATCTCGCCCGACCCGACGTGGCCGTCGTCGAGCGCCAGTTGCATGGCGCGCGCGGCCTGACGGCCGTCCGGACGAGGCGCGGTCATGTGGTAGGCGTCGTTCGTGAACCCGTAGCCGACGATCTCGCCGTACAGCGGCGCGCCACGGGCCAGCGCGCGCCCGCGCTCCTCCAGCACCAGCACGGCGGCCCCTTCACCCATCACGAAGCCATCCCGCTCCGCATCGAACGGCCGCGACGCCGTGGCGGGGTCGTCGTTGCGCGTGCTCATCGCCCGGATGTTCGAAAACGCCGCGAACGTCAACGGCGCGAGCGGGGCTTCCGCCCCACCGGCGAGCATCACGTCGGCCAGATCGTCCCGCACCGCCCGGAAGGCTTCGCCGACCGCGATCGTGCCCGACGCACAGCTCATCGCGTTGGTGGCGTTGGGCCCGGTGACGCCGAACTCGATCGCGATGTTGCAGCTCGCGGCGCCGGGGAACACCGCCAGGGCCAGGGAGGCGTCGAGCCCGCGCGGCCCCTCGCTCAGGAAGTGGCTGACCTGGGACTCCGCGAACGCCACGCCGCCCAGCGCGGATCCCATCATGGCGCCGATGCGGTCCTGATTCTCGCGCGCCGGGTCGAGCGTCGCGTCTTGAAGGGCGAGACGCGCGCTGGTCACCGCCAACTGCGAGAAGCGGTCCAGCCGTTTCACGCGCTTGGCCTCGAGAAAGTCCTGCGGCCTGAAGTCGGGGATTTCGGCGGCGATCTTGCAGCGAAACGGCGCCGGATCGAACCGGGTGAGCGTCCGCACCGCCGAGCGGCGCGCTTCCAGGCCCGACCACAGCCCATCGGCGGCGGTGCCGATCGGGGTGACGGCGCCGACGCCGGTGATGACGACGCGGCGTGTCGACGTCATGCGGCCGCCTCGACCCGACGCCGGATACCCGCCAGCGTGCGCGACGCAATGCCGTGAACGAACACCGGTCCGATCACCAGGTTGGCCGTCAGCCGGCCGACCAGCGGCCACGACGGTCCGGCCCACTCGTGCAGTACCTCGATCGCCACGCCGGCTGTGGTGTCGCGCAGCTCCCAACGCACTTCCATCCCGGCCGTGATGCCGGCCACATGGCGGTACCGGATCACGCGGTCGGAGGCGTCCACGCGCATTTCGGAGATCCACCAGGCCGGATAGCGGAGCGGCGGCGGACCGAACGGTCGCCACGCCGACATTTCCACGGTGCCCCCGTCGGGCCGCCGCTCAATCATGCGCACCCAGCGATAGTGGGGGAGGATATCGGGCCAGCGTTCCACGTCCCTGGCGACGGAGAAGACGCGATCGAGCGGCGCGCGAATCGTGATGCGATCGATGGTGTGCATGAGGTGATCAGACGTCGGACGTCAGACGTCAGAACTCCCATTCACATCTGACGTCTGATGTCCGATGTCTGATGTCTCAAAGGCTCCCATAACCGCTCCGAAAATAGATCAGCGGTGTTTTCTCTGTCACGTCGCCTCCCGTCACCAACCCGAAGTACACCGTATGATCGCCGCCGGGGACCGCAGTGTGCGCCAAGCACTCGATGTGCGCCAACGCATCGTCGAGCAGCGGGACACCGTGACGGCTCTCCCGGTACCCCACGCCCTCGAACCGGTTCGGGTCCGTGGACGCGAAGCGTCGCGACAACGCTTCCTGACCTGCGGTCAAGATGTTGACCGCGAAATGCGGCGCGCTCTTGAGCGCATCGTGCATGTCGTTGTTGCGGTCGACCGCGACGAGCAACAGGGGCGGCTCGAGCGACACCGAGGCGAGCGAGCTCGCGGTCATTCCCTGCGGTCGGCCGCCGGCGCCGCGAACCGTTACGACGCTCACACCCGTCGCGAACCGGCTCATCAGCTGGCGAAACTGGTCGGCATCGACGGCAGCGGTCATATGAGCAACCGGAACAAGATGGGTGGGGCCAGCACCGTGCGCGCCGGCACGACGTTGCCGGTGGCTCCGATGAGAAGATCCGCGAGGGCGGGGTGGCGCGCCAGCCGCGCGATCACCCGTCCCGCCAGCCACGGCCAGCCGACTCCCGCGCCGATGAGGCGCTCCAGGATCCATTTTCCCGCGAACGCCCGGCGGCGCGCCGTCGCGTAGGGCGCCAAAACGCCCGCGCCGAGCGGTCCCCGCGCCTGCATCGCGAGCGCGGCGGTGATCGTCGCGGCGGCCAGCTCGGCGCCCCGCAGTGCGCTGAACAGTCCTTGCCCGGTAAACGGATCGAAAAAGTCCGCGGCATCCCCGACGAGCAGGGCGCCACCGCCGGGCGCAACCGACCGCCGCGACCACTGCGCGAAGGGTCCAGTAGCGAGGACATCGCGCACCACGCGCGCCATCGCGAACCGGCCGCGCAACGCCGGAAACCGATCCAACGCGCGCACCAGGGCCCCACTCTCGCGCAGCTCGGGCGCCCGGCGCCGCGCCACCGACGCAGGGAGGACGAGCGCCGTCGTCGTCACGCCGTGCCCGATCGGACCCAGGCCTACGTAGCCCCCGCCGCCCGCCCGCCCACCGACGTGCATTTCACCGACATCGCCGACCTCGGCGACCCCGCTGAAATGCGCGGTGAAGGCCAGCCGCTCGGGCGCGCTGCGCCGGCGCAGTCCCAATCGCCGCGCAACGACAGAGCGCAGCCCATCTGCTCCTACCACGACTCGAGCGCGCACCGTCTGGCGCGGCCGACCCCCGCTCGGCCGCACGACCACGCCACCCACGGCCCCTTGGTCGTACAACAGGTCTTCCGCCTGCGCCCCTTCCTCTATTACTGCACCGGCTCGCTCCGCCCCGCGCAATACGAGCGTATCCAGCACCGTGCGCGAGACCGCAAACCCATAGGGTCGGGAGGGAAGAATGTCCGGCAGGCGCGAGAACCGACCCACCGCCGCACGCCCGTCCGGCGCCACGATGCGCATTCCGTATAGACGCCCGGGTTCGGCGCGCTCGATGGCCGGGATGATTTCCGGATCGAGTCGTTCCAGCAGGGGAGTGGCGGCGGGGCTCAGGTACTCGGAGCAGGGTTTGTCGCGGGGAAACCGGGCGCGATCCAGGAGCAACACCGTCGCGCCCTGGCGCGCCAGCGTGAGGGCTACCGCGGACCCAGCCGGGCCGGCGCCGACCACGACGGCATCCCATCGTTTGCCACCGATCACGACGCGGCCTGACTCAACCGGACATTCCGGCGGTCGCGGCGAGCGCACCGGCCAGGGAACCGATCAGGTTGACGGCATCGTTGTCCAGCCATCGCCATCCCCGTACCAGCTGCATCGGCGCATGACAATAACCAGCGTGCTCCATGACGCGGCCGCACTGCCGGCAGGCATAGCGGGCCTGCATGGTGGCACCGAGCAGGGAGTCGGTGAACATGCCGGCCGCGCCTGCCGCGCCCACCACCCACAGGCCGCGCCACCGCAGCTCCGCCGCGACCAGCGCCGAGATCGAGGCCATCAGCGCCGCACCAACCACGCCGCCCGCCGTACCAAGCGGGGTGATACCCCCGGAGGTGCCGCTGGGCACTCGTTTTCCCGTGGTGATGAGGATCGGTTGTTTCCGGGCTCGGGCGCCGATTTCGGTGGCCCAGGTGTCGGCCGCAGCGGCGGCGATCGCCCCTGCCGTCGCCGGCCAGAGGTGGGCGAGTGCGGCGACGGCCGCGACCCCGCCATTCGCGATTACCTGACGGGCCGTGCGCGGTCCTTCGGATGCCCCGCCCAGGCGGGTGAGCAGGCTGCCACTAAGAAGGAAAGCGAAGAGGGGGATCACTCCCCCCCATCCCAGCCCCCAAACGACCGCGCCTCCCACGCAGGCGGCAGCGGCTCCGCCGCCCCGGGTGAGCCAGTTCACTCGTCGAACAGCTCTTCGAGAATGCGGCGCCGCAGGGCCGGGGGTGCGCCCTCTGTGCTGCAGCGCGCGTGCAGAAACTTCAAGAAGATCGCTTCGAAGTCGTGGTGTTCGCCGCACGGCGGGCAAGCGGCGATATGGGTGCGAATCTCCCGTTCCAGCTCCGGGGTCAGCTCCCGGTCGAGGTACTCGTATAGATGCTCGACACATTCGCGGCAGTTCATGACGGTTGACCCTTGATGTAGCCCATGCTCACCGCGTACTCGTACAGGCGGGACTGCAGCATGCGCCTGCCGCGGAACAGTCTGGATTTCACGGTGCCAACGGGCACCCCCAACACCTGGGCGATCTCCTCGTAGCTCAGGCCTTCCACGTCGGAGAGCATCACGGCCTCCTTGAATACTTCGGGCAGCTGGTCCAGCGCCCGCAGCACCTCATCGTCGACGATGCTGTCGAAGAACGTCGCTTGGGGGTCCTCGTCCTGTATCTCCGGGAACACCGCGAAGGGCTCAATTGTGTCCACGTCCACGGTTTCGGGGTGGCGGGAGCGGCGCCGATATTCATTAATGAAGAGGTTGCGGAGGATCGTGATCAGCCACCCCCTGGCGTTGGTGCCGGGGGTGTATTGCTCCCAGGAGCGATAGGCCCGCAACACGGCCTCCTGGACCAGGTCTTCGGCGTCCGCGACGTTCCCGGTGAGCCGCAGGGCTACCCGATACAGGGAATCGAGATGGACGAGGGCCTCGCGCTCGAAGCTGGCGCGCTTCTGGTCCGCGTCCGGCGGGGGTGGGCTCGGGGTGGGGGAGGTCACGGGCACAATACTCTGAGGGAACGGTGTCGCGGGCTCCCAGGTTCCGCAATGGGGTGGTACCCCCGTTCCAACGATGATCCACGCGCAGCGCATTCACTTTCGGATGAGTTGGACCGGGGGTACGTTTCTCGCCCCGTGACAATTCACAGCATCGTGCCGCTCGCGGTGCTCGAAGCCATCCGCAATCTCGACACCCCGGTCGAAGACGGACTGGGCGAGTTCGCCGATGAGCTTCTGAGCAAACGCTTCGGCCTGTCCGCGACAGTCCGGACCCAGCTCGCCGAATACGAAGCGCTCGTACGCCGCGACGCCCGCGTCACCCCCGATCACGTCGAGGCGCTGCTACGGCTCGTGGGACGGCGTCCCGACGCCGACCTGGTATTTGCCGACGCGGGCCGGCGCGCGGCCCGGCGGGCGACGCGGCGGTTGTTTATCGGGTCCCGCATGGCGGCCGGCGTCGCGCCCCGGCAGCTGGGGTTCGCCGTGGCCCGCCGGGCGGCCGGCGTGGTTCTGGGCGGTGACCTGCGGCGCGACGCGCGGGTCCCGGTCGCCCGCGTCTCGGACTCGATCGCCATTCGGGCGACGCCGGACGGATCGGCGTGCGAGCTCTACGCGGCCGGGTTCGCGGAGCTGCTGCGGTTGCTCGCCGGCTTCGAAGGCGCGATGCTCCACACGTCGTGTCGCGGCCGCGGCGCCGAGCGCTGCGAATGGCGCGCGGCCCCACCCGATCCGAGGCACCACTAGATGCCGCCGCTTCCCGGTTTCGATTTCCCCGCGTTGCAGACCGCGCTCACAGCGATGCAAGCGGATGCCTGGCTGCTATTCGATTTCCGCGGCGTGAACCCGATCGCCGCCCGGGTGGTCGATGTGCACGGCATGGCGACGCGGCGCTACTTCGTCATCCTCCCCGCCACCGGCTCCCCGGTCGCGGTCGTGCATCGCATCGAGCTACAGGCGTTCGACGGATTCCCCGGCACGGTGCGCCCATACGCCGCGTGGCGCGAGCTGCATGACGCCTTGCGGCCGCTCGTGTCGGGCCGCACGGTCGCGCTCGAGGTGTCGCCGCTGGACGCCGTGCCCTACCTGGATCGCGTCCCGCATGGGGTGGTGCAGCTGTTGGAATCGTTTGGCGCACGCATCGTCTCGTCGGCGCCGCTCGTGACCCGGTTCGCGGCGCGCTGGTCTGAGGCCGAGCTGGCGGGGCATCGGCGCGCGGCCGAAGCGATCGCCGCGATCGCCCGCCAGTCACTCGCCTGGGCTGGCGCCGAGCTGGCGAGCGGCCATGAGGTACGGGAAACCGCCGTGCAGCGCACCGTGATGGAGGCGTTCGATCGCGCCGGGTTGGTCACCGATCATCCGCCGATCGCCGCCTTCGCGGCCAACGCGGCGAACCCCCACTACGAGCCGCAGCCGGGAGCGGACCGGCGCCTCGCCGCGGGGGACGTGATGCTCCTCGACCTGTGGGCGGGGACTGCGCGCGGCACGGTGTTCGCCGATCAGACGTGGATGGCGTTCGCCGGGCGGTCGGTGGACGCGGAGGTGGGACGGGTGTGGGAGACAGTACGCGACGCGCGCGACGCGGCGGTGACGCGGTTGCGGGAGCGGTGGCGTCAGGGGGTGACGGGCGCCGACTTGGACGATGCGACACGCGGCGTGATCGCGGCCGCGGGGTACGGGGAATTCTTCGTGCATCGGACCGGCCATTCGATCGACCGCGAGCTGCACGGCTCCGGTCCGCATCTCGACAACTTCGAGACGGCCGACACGCGACTGTTGCAGCCGGGCATCGGCTTTTCCGTCGAGCCGGGCATCTATTTGCCGGGCCGCTTCGGCGTGCGCAGCGAAATCAACGTCTACCTGGCGGAGTCTGGTCCGGAGGTGACGCCGGGCGAGCCGCAACGGGCGTTGCAGCTGGTCTAGTGGGTCTTGCGGACCGGCAGATTCCGGGTCAGATTCGCGCCGCTCTTGATGTCCACTCTGGGGGACAAACGCGACCGTTGTCGCCTTGACAGTCCCCGAGAGCGCGGGGCAGTATTGCACAGTTAGACGAATTGTTTTGCCGTTCCCACAGAAACACTCACCCGGAGGGAGGTGACGTGTCGCTGGAGTTTTTCCGTCCGGTAGTCCACGCGCATTCACGTCTCTGGAGGATTGAGTCCATGACTCATCGTGTGCGAAGCGCCTTCGGTCGCTTCGTCGCGCTGGGCGCCGTCGTGTTGGTCGCGACTTTGTTCGCGACACCACTCGCGGCGCAACAGACGACGGGGAAGATCGAGGGTACGGTGACGGACCAGGCGGGCGTGCCGCTCGCCAATGCCCAGGTGTTCGTCGTCGGGACCTCGTTTGGTGCGGTCACGAACGACAAGGGCTATTACTTCATCAACAACGTCCCGGTCGGCGCCTATCTTCTGCGCGCCCAGTTCATCGGCTATGCGCCGACGGAACTGCGCGACGTGCGGGTGTTCGGGGGTCAGACGATGACGCAGAATGTCAAGCTGACCCCTTCGGCTATTCAGGTCGGCGGCGTGAGCGTCGAAGCGGCGAATCCGCTCGTGCCCCGCGATCAGGTGACCTCCAAGTCGATCGTGTCGGGGGATCTGATCAACGACCTGCCCATCGACGACGTGCGCAACGTGATCGCCATCCAGCCCGGCGTCGTGTCGGGCAACGACGGCAACCTCACGCTGCGCGGCGGCCGGCGCGGCGAAGAGAACGTGTACATCGACGGCGCCCCCGTGCGCAGCGGGACCTTCGGGGGTGATTGCTCTGGCCAGTCGCAGACCTGCACCGAGGTGACGCCCGGAACCAACGCGGTGGAAGAAGCGTCGGTGACGACCGGAGCGCTCGGCGTCGACTTCGGCGATGCGCAGTCGGGCGTCATCTCCTACACGACGCGGTCCGGCGGCCAGCAGCTGCAGGGCAGCATCAGCTACACGACCGACGAGCCGTTCGGGAACTCGATCAGCGTCGGCTTCAACCGGTTCGAAGGCTCGCTCGGCGGCCCGGTGCCGGCGATCAACAACCTGCGCTTCTTCGTTTCGAGCGTGGTGCAGGGACAGGTCACGCAGTTCCGCGGTACGGATTTCGACCAGCTGCCCACGTTTGTACTGGGTGGCACCGACACCACCGTGACCGATAACGACGGCAACACCGTGGCCGTGCCGGATTTCGTGCAGTTCGGCGGGCAGTGCGACGCCGCGACGAACTTCGGGCAGGCGTGCAACGGGCGCCAGGCGCCGTTCGACTGGCTCAACGACTTCAAGCTGCAGGGCAAACTGTCCTATTCGTACGGCACCGGGTCGAGCGTTTCGCTCACCGGCCTGGCGAACGGGCAGCAGGGTCGCAACACCCCGCTCGGTGGCGTCGGCCTTCCGGCTACCTACAGCGGATTTCACAACTGGCAGCGCCTGTACATCATGAATGTGAACCACTCCGTCTTCAAGCGGGCCGAGAGCGAGCTGGCGATCAACGTGAACCTGAGCCTTGGCCAGGATCGCGGCATGGCCGGGCCGCTCGATCCGACGAGTGAAGCGGATACGCGTGATCCGTCCATGGGGTTGACGTTCAAGACGCTCAACTTCCGGGGCATTTCGCTGATGCCATTCCCGTTGAGCGACGAAATCATTCGCAACATCCGGTCCAATTCCGGATTGCGGACGCCATACTTGAACCAGACCGATAAACGCAACATTCAGCCGTACCGCACCAACCCCTACGGTCTGTCTTCCGGGTTCCCGACCCAGGGCGAGGATGGGACCGGCACGTTGAACAGCGAGAACCGATACCGCGCGTTTGTGAACGTGGACTGGCAGGCCAACCGGTTCCAGCGGTTCCACTTCGGCGGTGAGTACAAGAAAACGGATCTCGCGTACTACTCCTCAAATTTCATCACGCAGATCTTCATGGACGCGTATCATGTGAAGCCCGTGACCTGGTCCGCGTGGTTGGACGATCGCCTCGACCTGGGCGACGTGGTGCTCGAGCTGGGCGGGCGCTACGACTACATGGACTCGAAGGCGTTGTTCGCGAACACGCCCGGTCGCATCTTCACCAACCCCGCGTTTACCGCCGCGCCGAACTACGATGCGGCGCTCGCAGCGGTGTTTACTCCGGCTGAGGCGCACCACACGCTGTCGCCGCGGCTGCGGGTTGGGTTCCCGATCACCGAGAAGACCGACTTCCGGCTGTCCTATGCGCACCAGGTGCAGACGCCGGACTTCATTACGCTGATGTCGGGCAGCAACAACGACTTCTCGTTCACCAACACCAACGACGCCTTCGGGCGCGACGTGGGCTTCGGCAAGACGATCCAATTCGAGTTCGGGGTGCGGCACGCGTTCAGCCCGGATCTCGTGTTCGACGTCTCGGCCTACAACAAGGACTTCGTCTCCGAGCTGGCGTACCGGATCAAGCCGTTCCCGGATCCGGCGAATCCCGGTGA
This sequence comes from Gemmatimonadales bacterium, assembly GCA_035249405.1. GTDB lineage: Bacteria > Gemmatimonadota > Gemmatimonadetes > Gemmatimonadales > GWC2-71-9 > DASTHG01. Next base: position 3,753 of record DATFGN010000021.1, on the reverse strand, counting down.
CGTGTCCAACGTCAACGTGCTGACCACCGGCGACTTCGGCTACGCGCGCGGCCTCGATTTCAAGCTCGACAAGCGCATTGGGGCGTGGCTCGACTTCTCCGGCGGCTACACCTTCCAGGTGTCGCGCAGCACGGGCTCGGATCCGTTCTCCTATCTGCGGACCACGTCACGGCAGATTTCCCAGGTGACGGGGGACCGGGTGCCGCCGCCGGAGCAGGCGCAGCCGACCGACGACAACCGGACGCACAACTTCGTCGGCTCGCTGGCGCTGCACGTGCCGAGCGATTGGCGTCCCGGGACGACCGAGGGCGCGATCCTGCGGAGCGTAGGTGCCTTCGCGTCGCTGCGGGCCCGGAGCGGCCTGCCGTACACGCGGCAGCGCAATACCGGCGCCGGGGCGACGGCTCCGCGGCAAGGCTTCGGCTTGACCGCCACGAGCGTCGAGCCGGTCAACACATCGACGCTGCCGTGGACGAAGTACGTCGACCTCACCGTCAACAAGGGTATCCGGCTCGGCCGGGCGGACATCCTCGCCTTCGTCGACGTGCGCAACCTGTTCAACTTCCGGAACATCACGTCGCTGTTCGTCGAGACCGACGACGTGGTGAACGCCCTGCACCGTGAGCAGCAGACCAGCCCCGCGTTTGCCGGTTTGGCGAACGAGGCGCAGCAGAACGGGAAGCTGCTGCCCGGTGGTGCAATCGACCTGCGGCCGTCCTGCGGGACGTGGACGGGGTCGACGCCGGGGCCGGTGAACTGCGCCGCCCTGCGCCAGGTGGAAGCCCGCTTTGGCGACGGCGACGGCGTATACACGCTGGACGAGCAAACCACTGCCCTGAACGCATGGTACGACCGGTTCAACGGGCCGACGTTTTTCTATGATCAGCCGCGGCACATCCGCCTCGGTCTCGAGCTGAAGTTCTGAGCACCAGCCGTCGGGGCGGCGCCGCTCTCTGGGCGCCGCCCCTCGGCTCCTGACCTCACGAGGGATCTGATATGCGTTCAACCTGGTTTACTCGCGCAGGCCGTGCCGCGCTCCTCGGGGCGATGCTGGTCGCTTGGGCGGGCGTCGAGTCGGCCGCGGCGAAGCCCGTGCCGGGCCGCCCGGCCAAACGGTCTGGCTTCAACCTGTTCGCGCTCACGAACGTCGTCTTGAACGTGAACCGCGTCTTCTGCGGCATCAACAACATCGGTGAGGTGTGCGTCGATCCGACGAACTCGCCGGTGCTGGGCGGCGGCTTCTGGCCCAAGGGCACGCCCGATCAGTACGTGTTCAATTCCGGCCTGCAGCTGGCCGGGACGGTTCCGGCCAGCGCCGGGTTTACCTGGGCGGGCGATACCGTCGGCGCCTTCTTCATGGACCCGCGTGGGGACCAGAACGAGGGCGACCCGATCACGCTGGTGTACAACTCGCTGGATTTGGGCGACGCGAATGCGTGGCCCAATGGGGGCGTGGTTCGCGACACCGCGATCTACAACTCGGTGTTGATCGGCCGGAACAGCGTCTCGCAGCAGGACCTCTGGGTCCGCACGTGGGACGGGAATCCGGCGTTCACGGGCAGCGCGCGCAGCCACCCGATGGGCATCCTGGTCGAAGAGCGCGGCATGGCGTGGAACTTCCCGACCGGCAACGAAGACATCATCTACTTCGTGTACAACTTCTATAATGTGACTGCGTCGAGCCCCGCGGCGTACAGCGGACTCGACCCGGCCATTCAGGGCGAAATCGCGGCCATCGGCGCGGACTTCCAGGCGCGCAACGAGGCCGCGTATGGTATCAGCATACCGGACGGCGGCTACGCCATTACCAACATGTTCGCCGCGTTCTTCGCCGATATGGACGTGGGCGACGCCTCGTTCAATTACGCAACGCCGGTGATTCCCTTCGCCATGGGCGTGGCGTACAAATCCGACTTCCTGGAGCCTAGCTGGGCTTTCCCGGCCGAGATCTTCGGCGCGCCGTTCGTGCCGTCCCCGGGCTTCATCGGGGTGAAATACCTGCGCTCACCGAAGGATTCCGCGGGTAACGAGATCGGGTTGACGATCTTCTCGAACACGTTGAACGCCGCGACGGGGTATCCGGACCCGGTCGGCGTGAAGCAGCTGTATCGCTATCTCTCGGGTGGCTCGAGTCCCGCGGCGGGGGACAATCCCTGCACGTTCCAAGGCCAGCAGCTGGCGCTGCATTTCTGCTTCGTGGCCCAGAACGCGGTCGATACGCGGTTCTTCCAGTCGTCCGGTCCATTGACGCTGAATCCGGGCGAAGTGCAGACCATCGTCGTGGCGTACATCAACGCCGCGCCGCTGCCTGACGTGCTTCCGTTCATCGGGGGCGACTTCAAACCGGGGATTCCGGCAAGTGGCGACTCGATCGCCGCCGATCCGACCCTGGTCCGGCCGATCGAGCGCGCCATGGGGTGGGTGAGCGCGTCCGATGCGGACTCGAACCAGGCGATCACGCAGGACGAAGTCCAGACCGTCTCCCGCTCACTGCTCAACAAGGCGCTCGTGGCGCAGGCGGTGTACGACAACAAGTTCCTGCTCCCGTTCTCGCCCGATCCCCCGGTGTTCTTCCTGGTGCCCGGGGACAATCAGGTGACAGTAGCCTGGCAGCGCAGCGAAACCGAGACGGTGCAGGCCGGCGGCGGCGATCCGTACTTCGCGATTGCCTCCGATCCGACCTCGGCCTTGTACGATCCGAACTTCAGGCAGTACGACGTCGAGGGGTATCGGATCTATCGCGGTCGGACGACGGGTAATCTCCAGCTCATCGCCCAGTTCGACTATGCCGGAACGAGCATCACCGACTTCACCGGCAGCTTCGCGTATACGACCGACGTGGACGGTGACGGCATCAGCGAATGCGCGCCCGAGCTGGGTGTGCAGGACGACTGCCCGCAGCCGTTCCCCTCGGTGACCGGCGAATCGCACGCACTGGTTGGCGACGTGTTGCAGGTTCCGGTCGGCGGGCGCGTGCAGCTCGCGAGCGGTGGCATCCTGATCCTGCAGGCCGACACCGCGGTTTCGGGTGGCGGCCACGGTTTCCCGGCGCTGTCCGACAACGGCGTGACGTTCGCCTTTGTCGATCGCGGCGTGCGGAACTCCTTCACCTACTACTACTCGGTGACCTCGTTCGACGTGAACTCGCTGGTCTCGGGGCCGTCTTCGCTCGAGTCGGCGCGAATCACGAAGAGCGTGACGCCGCGGGCCTTGGGTGTCAATGCGACGGCTGCGGCCCTCGTCCAGGGCGTGTACGGCGCGGACGGCACGCAGTTGGATCCTACGGCTCCGTACCCCGGCATCGATGCGGCGAACGGGTCGTTTACGGGCAACATGCCCGCGGCGAACGGCGCGGCGTTGCTGCTCGCCTCCGCCGTCGTGGAAGCGCTCCCGGCCGGTGACATCTTCATCCGCGTCGACTCGGTCAGCCCCGGGTTTGCCGATGGATTCGGCGGCAGGTTCCCGAACCTCTATTTGACACTCAGTGCAACGGGGACGACGATCGAAAAAGTCATTCCCCTCACGGAGCCGGCCTTCAACGCCACCGGCAACACGCACTACGGCTTCGACGAAGCGCTCGTATCCTACGATTCGACCAACGCGCAGAAGTTCGGAATCGCGTTCACGCAGGATGTGCGCATGCCGATCACCTTCGCGGGCGACGTGGCGCCGATTGTCCGCGGCTCTCCCAGCGTGGCGCTGACTGCCGGTCGGTATGCCGTGGGCTCCGAGCAGAGCCGGTACTTGGCCCAC
>DATFGN010000020.1:0-3389 GCA_035249405.1 Gemmatimonadales bacterium | reverse complement strand
CCGGCCACCCATTCGACATCGACTATGGTGACCCGGTAGGCGGCGGCGCCTGCAGACGTGGTGAGGCAAAACAGCCCAATCCCTCTGGACCAGACCCGGCCGAGAACCTCCCCATCCCGGCGCCGGGTCACGCCGCCGCGCTCGTCCAGCCCCTCAACACGGACCCGAACGCGCCTGGCGTCTACCGGTCCGTCGTTGAACACGCGCCCACACACCGTCTGCAGTCCATGAGCTGGCGGGTCCACCTCCCATTGTATCCGCAAGGCCGTAGCCCCTGCGGGCTCCTGAGCCTGGCTTGGCCACGGGGAGAAGGTCAGGAAGCCCATGAAAGCTAATCGCCGTATCAGTCGCATGGTCATACGTGGATCACTCCCGATCTAGCTCCGACGAACCAAGAGATGGCCTGAATGAGTAGCCCCGAGAATGCCCGACCCGCTGTCCGCCGTCCACAGGAACTCGTGCCGCAGCACTGCGGGCCTCGCACGTTCTATACCGCGAGCGACGTTAAGTCGTCTTGATCATGACCCTGGTCCACGGCACAGACCGGCTGGAGTCGGCTCGTCTCGTGCTGCGGCGGATCACGCCGGACGATCTACCGTTCTTCACTCGCATCCACGCACTCCCTGAAGTCGCGCAGAATCTCTATCCCAGAGGCCGGCCGCGGTCTCCCGAAGAGACGGCCACATGGTTGCAGTATACCCTCGCGAGCTATGCGCAGCTGGCACTCGGCTATCTCGCGGGTCCTAGGCAAGGAAGACGGAGCGCTGATCGGGCGCTGCGGCTTGATGGACCTCGTTGTCGAATCCGCGGCACCCGAGCACGAGATTCGCAGAGGATGGTTCGGTCGCGAAAAGGCGCCTTCTGGCGCCGCGCTGACGTTCGAGACTGAGCTCGGCTACACGCTCGATCCCGCCGTCTGGGGAGAGGGTTTCGCGACGGAAGCGGCGCGTTGCGTTCGCGACTACGCGCGCGACGTTTTGCGGGTGGCGTACACGATCTCGGCCATCCTTCCGGAGAACGCCCGCTCGCGGCGCGTCGCCGAACGGTCGGGCGCGCGAGCCACCGGCCAAATGCACGTGGTCGGTCTCACGTGGGATCGCTACGCATCAGGCCTCATCCCGGACGCAGAGTTGCCACGTGAGCCGTTACATCTGCTTCCGCCCGGTCCCAGGGCGAGAGTCGCCCCTGGCCGTCGCGGCGGCGGGGACCTACGCGCTACCCCCTGCCCCCTAGGCCGACCGATCGAGGTCACCAGGGATCCTATCTTCTTGGACTGCCCGGCGTTGGCACCCCACCCCCTGGTCCCCTCGCCCTCCCAAGGCGCCGGGCCCGATCAAATGGGAAGATTTCGCGGCGCTGAGGCAAGAGGCATCAGACCGTCCTAGTGCCGCGGCGAGCCGACGCCGCAACCGGCGCTCTCAGGTCGGACGATCAACATGAAGGGCGATGAACGGAAGGCATTCATGTCGGAGTGGCTCCAGATCACGTAAACGCAGGGATGCGCGGGGCGCACGACACCAGGGCCGTCCATTCGCGGTCCGCGTGGGCGAGTCGACTCGCACCCGGTACACGGACGGTCCAGTACCTCAACAATTACCCGCCAAAGCGCCGATGCTCCTTGACCCCTCCGGTCCGCCAGACTAAGCTCTCGCCACCTGTCCGACCGTTCCCCGGCTCCGACCTGCTGGAGGATGCAGTATGAAGTGCCCCCGGTGCCAGCACGCCAACTCCCTGAAAGCCAGGTTCTGCGAGGCGTGTGGTACGTCCCTCGCGCGACCTATGGCGGGTGGCCAGCCAACGGCGTCGGATGCGGATCTGGAGCGGCTCCTGAAGGAAGCGCTGCAGCAGCAGACGGCCACGAGCGAGATCTTGCGTGTCATCTCGGGCTCGCCGACCGGACTCCAGGAAGTCTTCGACACGATCGCCCGGAACGTCGTGAGGCTCTGTAACGGAGTCCATGCCGGCGTGTTTCGTTTCGACGGCGAGTTGATCCACCTCGTTGCACACCACAACTTCACGCCCCAGGCGCTAGTAGAATTCGAGCGCGCGTATCCGATGCGACCGAATCGAGAGAGTCTGTCCGCGCGAGCAATTCTGGATCGTGCAGTGGTGCATGTGCCCGATGTCGAGAGTGATCCCGACGCGGCCGCCTCCCATCGTCTGGGACGGGCCACCGGCTATCGAAGTGTCCTGTCCGTCCCGATGCTACGGGACGGGCTCGTCATCGGCGGGATCAGCGTAGGGCGAGCCGAGAAGGGACCGTTCTCCGACCGACACATCGACCTCGTCCGCACCTTCGCCGATCAGGCGGTCATCGCGATCGAGAACGTGCGGCTTTTCAATGAGGCGGAGGGGCGTAACTGCGACCTCACGGAGGCGCTCGAGCAGCAGACGGCGACGAGCGAGATTCTCCGAGTAATCAGCAGCTCGCCAACGGACACTCAGCCCGTGTTCGACACCATCGCGGCGAACGCGGCCCGGCTATGCGCCGCCAGGGACGCGCAGGTGCTTCGGGTCGATGGCGACGTATTGAGACTGGTGTCCGCCTACGGCTCACCGTCGATGGCTCCGATGCGGTCGATTAGCCGGGGCCATGCCGTGGGTCGCGCGGTGATCGATCGCCAGACGGTCCACGTCCGGGACATGGCGAAGGCGGTCATAGAGTTCCCAGAGACCTCAGCGCCGCAGCATGGTGTGGAGTCGCTCCTGGCGGTACCACTCTTGCGCAACGATGTAGCGGTCGGCGTGATCAGAATCAGCCGCACGCAGATCCAGCCATTCACGGACGCCCAGATCGCGCTGCTCCAGACCTTCGCCGATCAGGCGGTCATAGCCATCGAGAACGTGCGGTTATTCACGGAGCTGCAGGAGAAGAACAAGGCCCTCACCCAGGCCCATGCACAGGTGACCGAGGCGCTGGACCAGCAGACCGCGACGAGCGAGATCCTGAAAGTGATCGCGCGCTCGCCGACCGATACCCAGCCGGTGTTCGATGCGATCGTCGAGAACGCGGCACGGCTGTGCGCCGTCGGCGACGGGTACATCATCCTTGTCGAGGACGGGGTGCTGCGCGCCGTGTCGGTCATCGGCCAGCTCGTGGCGCAGGCCCCGGTCTACAACGCGCGCCGCGTCCCTCTCAGTCGCGAGTCGGTGGCCGGGCGGGCCATCGTCGACCGCGCCACGATTCACATCGCCGATCTCGCCGCCGTGTCGGAGGACGAGTTCCCAGAGGTCGGAGCGCTCCAGCGGCTGTTCGGCCACCATACGATGCTCGCCACACCGCTGCTGCGGGAAGGTGCGGCGATCGGCGTCATCGTGCTCTTCCGGTTCGAGGTGCGCCCGTTCTCGGAACGCCAGATGGAGCTGCTGAAGACCTTCGCCGACCAGGC
>DATFGN010000019.1:0-2600 GCA_035249405.1 Gemmatimonadales bacterium | reverse complement strand
GGCTCGAAACCCACGCCATCATCCTGCACGCGCAGCTCGACCGTCGTCGCATCGCGCACGAGGTGAACGCTCACGCGCCGCGCAGCGGCGTGTTTCGCGACGTTGGTCAGGGCTTCCTGCAGCACGCGGTACACGGTGTTCTGAACCAGGGGCATCAAGGGTCCGTCCTCGAGACCCTCAATGCGCGTCTCTTCTTTGATCCCGTGCATGCGGGCAAATTCCTGCACGTGGCGCGTGACCGCCACGGCGAGCCCCAGATCGTCGAGCACGCTCGGGTGGAGCCCACGCGCCAGCCGTCCCACATCACTCAGGGTGCGGGCGGCCATTTCCCGGAGTTGGTGCGCCAGCGCCAAGGTCTCCGCCATCGTCTGAGACCCCTCGATGGTCCGTAACCCCACCAGGAGCGCCGTCAGCGACTGCCCGGTTTCGTCATGCAGCTCACGGGCAATGCGCGCCCGCTCCTCGTCCTGCGCGGTCATCACCTGCTCGACCAGCTTGGCGCGGCTTTCCTCCTGCCGCTTGCGCTCCGTGGCATCCACGACCACGCCGATGACCCCGCTGATGGTCGCGCTCTGCGTCAGCCGCAACGGCGCGAAGGTGACTGCAACCGGCACCGGTGTCCCATCTCCCGCCCGTATCGCGAGGTCGCCCTTCGTCCGGGCCGTCTTCGCCGGCTCGAACAGCGCGGCGAGCGCCGGCTGCTCGGCGCGTGGCACGAACCGGCGCAACGTCGACCCGATGATGCGCGCCAGCGGCGTGCGGACGATGTCGGCGAAGCGCTGGTTGCAATAGACGATGACGCCTGCGGGCGTCAGCGTCACCGCGCCGACGTACATCTGGTCGAGCAGGATGCGGTACGGCAAATCCGCACCCTGGACGGTCATGACCTGCTCGTCTCCCGCCCGCGTCACCATCATGGCATCCACTTCACCGGACCGGAGGGCGCGCAGGGTGTCCTCCGCCGTCTGGAGCCGCTGCTGCAGATCTTCTTGTCCAGCCCGAGGGCGGCGCGACGGCTTCCGCTTCCTGATCACGGCGCGCGATTACTCCTGGTCATCCCGTGGCAGCACATCCAGCCCCACGAGCACCCGCTCCACGTTCGACAGGTCGCCGATGATCTTGCGGATCGGCTGCGGCAGCTGTCGCACCAGGGTCGGGACCACGACGATGTCGTCGCGGCGCGCCAGGTGCGGCTGCTGCACGAGATCGATGACCTCGATGTGGTAGCGGCCGGCCAGGTGGGTGTCGCACAGGCGCTTCAGGTTGGCGAGGGCCGCGATCGATTTCGGCGTCTGCCCCGCCAGGTAGAGCCGCAACCGCCAGGTGCGGCGCGCGCCGTTCTTCATTTCGCCCCGCGCCGGCTCGCCTTGTTGCGGCCGGCCCCCTGCTGGGCCCCGCGGGCGGATCCAATCGCCACACTCCCATCCGCGCGACGGCTGATATCCACCAGCGTGATGCCCGTGTTGGTCATCACGAACTCGCGCACCTGGTTCGAATGCGCCATACCGCGGGCTTTGACGATCTGGATCGCCCGGTTGCGCTCGCCGTTCGCTTCCGGGTTGCCGAGCAGCATCCAGACATCCATCAACGACGACACACCGAGATCGGTTTGCTCGGGCGCTTCGCCCCCCCTGGTCAGGGAGGTGAACAGCGCGGTGATCTGCCGCACTTTCATGAAGTCGATCAGCCGCGCGAGCATGGCCTTCACCTCGGTCTCGCTGCCGACCGCAATCATGTTGGTGACCGGATCCACCACCACCACCCGCGGCCGCCATTCGTCGATGAGCCGGTGCATCGCCACCAGATGCGCTTCCAGGCCGAGGGCCGTTGGCCGCTGGGCGTGCACCCGCAGCAGATCCCGGCGCATCCATGGCTCGAGATCGAGGCCGATCGACCGCATATTGCGCGCGATCTGGCTCGCCGACTCCTCGAAGGCGAAGTACAAACAGCGTTCTCCCCGCCGGCAGGTGGCGTCGGCAAAATGCGCCGCCAAGCTGGATTTGCCGGTGCCCGCCGTCCCGGACACCAGCACGCTATTGCCGCGATAGTATCCCCGTTTCCCGAACATTCCGTCCAGGCCTTCGATCCCGGTGGACACGTGCGCCGTCGACGCCGGGTGCGACAGTCCCAGCGACGTGATCGGCAGCACCGAGAGTCCACGGTCGTCGATGAGGAACGGCATTTCGTTGCCGCCGTGCGCCGACCCGCGGTACTTGAGGATACGCAACCGCCGGGTGGCGCTCTGTTCCACCACGCGCTGATCGAGCAGGATCACGCAATCGGAGACGTATTCCTCGATGCCGTGGCGCGTGAGATGATCGGCCGTCCGTTCGCCCGTCACGATCGCGGTCACCTGCCGCGTCTTCAGCCACCGAAACAGCCGGGCCAACTCGGCGCGCACCGTGAACTGGTCGGAGAGTCCGGAGAAGAGCAGCTCGATGGTGTCCAGGACGACGCGCTTGGCGCCGATCGAATCGATCGCGTGGCCCAGCCGGACGAATAACCCCTCGAGATCGTAGGCGCCGGTCTCCATCAGCTCGTTGGGCTCGACGTGCACGTAGTCGAGCAGCAGCCGCCGCCGAGCGCTCAGCCGCTGCAGG
>DATFGN010000018.1:0-10766 GCA_035249405.1 Gemmatimonadales bacterium | reverse complement strand
GGGGGGGGGGGGGGGGTCACGGATGCGCGACCCAGTCAGCGATGAAGATGTTGGTATCGTGGGGCTGCGCGCCGTGACGGTTCGACGCCCAGACCAGCTTGGTGCCGTCCGGCGAGAACATGGGGAAGGCATCGAACTCGGGACTCGTGGTCACCTGCTCGAGGCCGGTCCCATCGAGGTTCACGAGGTACAGATCGAAATTGCGCGACGTGGGCTGCTTGAAATTGGACGCGAAGATGATGCGGGTGCCGTCCGGCGTGAAGAACGGGGCGAAGCTGGCGCCAGCCAGGTGGGTGACCTGGCGCTGATTCGAGCCATCGGCGTTCATCACCCACAGGTCCATCTCTTGCGGGCGCACCTGGTGTTGAGCGATCAGCGCCCGATAGGCGGCGCTGTCCGGCCCCGTGCCCGGGTGATAGGCTCGATACACGATCAATTTCCCGTCGGGGGAGAAGAACGGCCCCCCATCGTATCCCAGCGTGTGCGTCAGGCGTTTCAGCTGGGTGCCATCGGTCCGCATTGAGTAGATGTCGAGATCGCCGTCCCGGAGCGAGGTGAAAACGACCGTGGACCCGTCCGGCGACAGCGTGGCTTCGGCGTCGTACCCGGGATTGTCGGTGAGCCGCTGCGCCTTGGCACCGCTCGAGTCGGCCGCGTAGATGTCATAATCGTAGAGGGCCCAGACGTACCCTTGCGAATAGTCGGGCCGAAGCGGACAGGCCGCTGCGACGTGCTCGGTGCTGGCGTAGAGGATGCGGGCATCACCGGCGAAAAAGTACCCGCAGGTGGTGCGACCCAGGCCGCTCGAAACGCGATGCAAGCCGGAACCGTCGATGTTCATGATGTACTGCTGGTCGCACCCGGTATCCCCGGGCGTGCGCTGGAAAATCAACTGCTTCCCGGACCGTGCGAAATAGGCTTCGGCATTCTGACCGCCAAACGTCAGCTGCCGGATATTGCGCAGGTGCGCTTCTCCGGTGTCCGCCGCGACCATCGGCTGCTGCAGCGCGGTGACGATAGAGAGCAAGGGGAACATAGGCCTCGCAAGCTAGAAGGTGGTGCGAGTGGGGGCAATCGGAGTCTCGGGCGATAGCGCCTAGTACCCCGAACTCGGTTACATTAGTGCCACCATGAGTGATTCCCGGTCGTCACGCCCCGCGCCGCAGCTCGACAACCTCGGCAAGCTGTGCGTGGAGGGAAAGCAGGCCGCGGACTATCTATGGCAAGTTCCGGACGACGCCGGCGTGCGGGCGCGCATCTATGAGATCCTGGAACTCGTAGAAAAAGAGAGCCGTGGACAGGGTCGCACGGAGATGCCGAAGGTGTGTGAAGAGCTGAAGATCGCGGCCAAGGCGTCACCCAGCCCGCAGCAAGTGGATTTGCTCGTCAACGGTTTCGACCGGTTGTACCATCTGTGGGAAGCGGCGCGATCGGGCCTGTTCTGACGCAGCCGCACGCCGCTTCCCTGGATCGCCTCTGCATCGACGCGGTCCGCGTGCTATCGATGGACGCGGTGCAACAAGCCGAGTCCGGACATCCGGGCACCCCGATGGCGTTGGCCCCGCTCGCCTGGGTGCTCTGGCAACGACACCTGCGGGTCGATCCCGCCGACCCCAGCTGGCCCGACCGGGACCGCTTCGTTCTTTCCTGCGGTCACGCCTGCATGCTGATGTACGCGGCGTTGTATCTCTCCGGCTTCGACCTCACCCTCGACGACATCAAACGGTTCCGGCAGTGGGAGAGCCGCACGCCCGGTCACGTGGAGCGCGGCGTTACACCCGGTGTCGAGGCGACGACGGGGCCGCTGGGACAGGGCGTCGGGAACGCGGTCGGCATGGCGATCGCCGAGGCGCACCTGGCGGCCCGGTTCAACCGGCCCGACCACGCCATCGTCGACCACTACACGTACTTCCTCGCGTCCGACGGCGACTTGATGGAGGGCATCAGCCACGAGGCGTGCTCGCTCGCGGGGCACCTGCGGCTGGGGAAACTGATCGGGTTCTACGACGACAACCGCATCACGATCGACGGGTCGACCGATCTGGCGTTTTCCGACGATACCGCCCGGCGATTCGAGAGCTACGGCTGGCACGTGCAGCGCGTGGCCGACGGCAACGACATCGACGCCATCGACACGGCGGCCCGTGCGGCGCGCGGGGTCACGGATCGTCCCTCGCTCATCATCGTGCGCACGCACATCGCCTACGGCAGTCCCCACAAGCAGGACACCGCCGATGCCCACGGCGCGCCTCTGGGGGCGGAAGAAGTGCGCCTCACGAAGCAGGCGTACGGCTGGCCCTCACTGGAGCCGTTCGAGATCCCCGAGGCCGCGGTCAACGAGTGGCGGCGCGCCAAGGGCCGCGGCGCCAAGCTCCATGCCGAATGGCAGCGCCGGTGGAGCGACTACCAGAAGGCCTACCCGGAGCCCGCCGCGGAGCTGGAGCGGCGCTGGGCCGGCCGCCTATCCGACGGGTGGGACGCGGCCCTGCCGGTGTTCGGCGTCAAGGACGCCCAGGCGACGCGCGCCGCGTCCGGGAAAGTGTTGAACGCGATCGCGCCCAAGCTGCCAGAATTGATCGGCGGATCGGCAGATCTCACCGGATCGAACCTGACCGAGATCAAGGGATCACAGAGCATCGCTGCCGGCCACATGGGAGAACGCAACTTCCACTTCGGCGTCCGCGAGCATGCCATGGGCGCGGTGCTGAATGGACTCGCCTACCACGGCGGCCTGCTGGGATTCGGCGGCACCTTTCTCATCTTTTCCGATTACATGCGGCCGTCGATCCGGCTCGCCGCGCTGGCGCACCTCAAGGTCATCTACGTCTTCACGCACGACTCGATCGGGTTGGGTGAGGACGGGCCGACCCACCAGCCGATCGAGCATCTCGCCGCGTTGCGGGCAATTCCCAACCTGGCCGTGATTCGTCCCGCCGACGCGACGGAGACGGTCGAAGCCTGGCGCGCGGCGATCCAGCACGAGGGTGGACCAGTCGCCCTGGCGTTGACGCGTCAAAAGCTGTCGGTCGTGGACCGGTCCAAATTCGCTCCCGCCGCAGGACTTCATCGCGGGGGATATGTATTGGCGGATGCAACCGGTGGCATGCCGCAGGTCATTCTGCTCGCGACCGGATCGGAAGTGGAGATCGCGCTTGCCGCATACGAACAGCTGACCCGAGAAGGGATCGCGGTCCGCGTGGTGAGTATCCCCTGTATGGAGTACTTCGCGGCGCAGCCGGCGCCGTATCGCGACGCAGTGTTGCCGCCCGCCGTGACGCGCCGCATCGCGATCGAGGCGGCCGCATCGCAATCGTGGTGGCGCTGGGTGGGTGAGCACGGCGTGATCGTCGGGCTGGACCACTTCGGCACGTCGGCGCCCTACCAGCGCATCTACAAGGAGTTCGGGCTGACGGCCGAGCGCCTGGTTGCCGAGGCGAAAGCGCTCGTCAGCGGGGCAGCGCGATCCGCGTAATCCGGCCGGCTGGCCCGACGGCCCAACCCACGTCTCTCCCTCCGAAGCCCACGCTCCAGTAGGCCAGGGTGTCGAGGCTGGCCCAGGTCCGACCGTCGTCTCTCGAGTAGTCGAGTCCCCGTGGTCCCACCGCCACCAGCCATCCCGTTCGTCCGGGAACGATCACCGCGCCATACACCGCCCCGGCAAACGTCGGGCGGCCGCCGAGTCGCCAGGTCAGACCGCCGTCCTCGGTGATCGCCACATTGTCGGTCCGGCTTTTTGCGTCGGCCACGTTGCCGCCGAGCGCGGTTCCGTGCAGGGGATCCCGAAATGCGAGCGCCGCGAGGCCCGAAGACGCGCCGCCGGGAATCGGGACGGTCGCCACGCTCCAGGTGCGGCCGCCATCGACCGTGTGCAGCACCCGAGCCGTATCGGCGGCACCGGTGCCGATCCAGGCATGCCGCGGCGCCAGGGCCACGACGCACGTTCCGCTCGCCGCGAACGCTCCTTCTCCTGGCTGGGCCGCCGGCAAGCCAGCGGCCGGAATGAGCGGCCAGGTCGCGCCACCGTCCTCGGTCGTCCGCACCATCATCCGCCCGGCGACCGCATCGCTGAATGCGATGCCGTGGCGAGCGTCCCAAAACGCGAAGCAGTCGTAGAACGCACTGGAATCGCCGTTCGTGAACTGTCGCTGCCAGGTCAGCCCGCCATCGGCGGTCTTGTAGATCCGCGATCGGGCGCCCGGACCCGCGGCAAGCACGTACGCGGTCTTCGCGTCGAACGCCTGCACGTCGCGGAATTGCAGCGAATCTTCCGCGGCACCGGGGACCGTCAGCTGCTCCCAGCTCATCCCACCATCGGTCGACCGCAACACCGCGGCGACGTGACCACTCGCCCACACCACCCGGGCCGTCGGGGCACTCACGGCTTGCAGCAGCGCCGGCGTCCCACTCGTCAGCGTCTCGAGCACCGGATAAGCGGTAGGACCTGACTCGGGGCGAGAAGCAGCGGGCCCGCACGCCACCATGCTCAGTGCGGCGTACTGCCATGGTCTCACGCGGTCACCTTGTTCAGGACGGCGAGGGTCAGGAGCATGGGCAAGTAGATGATCGAGACAAGGAACACCGTCCACGCGCGTCGATTGATATCGAACAGCATCAACACGCCCGCGCCGGCGTAGGCGAGCCCAAGGGCCAGGGCGCCCCAGAAATAGACCCGTCCCGTGACGCCGAGCAGCGTGGGCAGCAGGCTCACGGGAATCAACGCCACGGCGTAGAGGATGGCCATCCGGGCCGTCTGGTGGCCGTCCGTATCCTCGACCGAAAGCATCCGCAGCTGGGCCGTGCGGTAGTCGTCGCGGTACACCCAGGCCAGCGCCAGGAAGTGCGGCAGCTGCCATAAGAACAGCGTCCCAAACAGTGCGAAGGCCGGGGCCGAGAGCGTGCCGCCCGCCGCCGTCCATCCGCCGAGCACCGGCAGCGCACCCGGGACCGCGCCGACGAGCGTATTGAGACTGCTGCGTGTCTTGAGTGAGGTATAGAACCAGACATACGTCACGAGCGTGAGCGCGGCGAGCGCGGCGGTGATCAGGTTCACTCGCCAGGCGAGCAGACCGATACCGGCCGCGGCCGTGACCGCGGCGAATACCGTCGCCGCCTGCGGCGAGACGCGCCCCGCGGGCAGGGGGCGATCCTTGGTGCGCCGCATGTGCCCATCGATGTCGCGCTCGCGGATCATGTTGAACGCGTTCGTGCCGGCGGCGACGAGCGTGGTCCCGACGAGGGTCGCGAGAAACACGCCGAGCCGGAACGGCCCGCTGGAAGCGAGATAGTATCCCGCTGCCGTGGTGAGCACCACGAGTTGCGTGATGCGCGGCTTGGACAGCTCGAGGATGGGCTTCACGGTTGGAGAAGTTTCGCGCTATAATGGCTCGCTGCCAACCATCCATGCTCAACGAGCTGAAGGGCCGCCTGCAGGCGGAAGTCGAGCGCCTGAATCATGAGATCAACTTCGTGCTGCCGAAGGAGATCGAGAAGGCGCGCGCCCATGGGGATCTCCGGGAGAACTCCGAATACAAGGCCGCGCTCGAGCGGCAGCAGTTCGCCCAGGCCCGCGTGCACCACCTGCGCTTGCGGCTCTCCAAGCTCTCGGATGTCTCCGAAAAGGACATCCCCAAGGACCGCGTCGGGTTCGGTTCCCGCGTCACCGTCCAGGATGCCGAGACTAAGAAGCGGGAGATCTACGCCCTCACGCTGGGCGAGTTCATCGAAGCGGACGACGACGGCGGCGAAATGGCCGTGTCGATGGCCTCACCGCTCGGCAAGTCCCTGCTGGGGCGCAAAGTCGGCGACACCGTGGCAATCGATCTGCCCATCGGGAAGCGGAAGCTGAAGATCGTGGAGCTGATCACCGTGCACGACTTAGCGGGGGAGCACCAGTAGCGACTACAGATCGACGTGAAACAGCATCGGCCCCTTCGGCTCGGCCGACCCTTCCCGCACTTCCACGCTCATCGCCACCCCCATCACTTTCCCCGCTCCCACCGGCATGTCGAGGGCGAGCACCATGGGAGCGTCGCCTTCCATGGGCATCACCGCCGCCATGCGCATACCGGCCTCCGTCACGAACCAGAGTTGGTAGGCCTGGCCCGGCGCATTCGGGGCCATGTTGTGGCAGGCCACGAGCCAACGGTGGGAAACGGTGTCGGCGAAGATCGTGAGCTCACCAGTGCGCGCGCCCACCACCACGGGAATCGGGATGACGCGGGTGCCGGGATTGCGCAGCAGATCGAGCGTATCGCGCGTCGCCGCCAGGCCTCGCTCGAGTCGCGTTGTCTGACGCCACAAGAGGCCGCCCCCGATGAGCGCCAGCGGCAGCGCCGCCGCCGCGGCCAACGCCCACCAGGGCGTGCCCGGGCGAACGGCGAACGCCCGCTCGAGGACGCGCTCCTTCAGCTCCGGCCGCGGCACGCGCGGCTCCGAGGTCATCCCGAGCCAGTCGCTCATTGCATCCAGTCCTTCAGATCCCGCAACGATTCCTCCAACTTCTTGTGCGCCAATCGCAGCCGCGTTTTCACCGTGCCGAGCGGCAGTTTGGTGCGTCGTGCGATCTCACCGTGCGACAACCCTTCGAAATACGACAGCTGAACCATCTCCCGCTGCTCCACCGGCAACGCACCCAGCGCCTGGTGCACGGCACGATGCACGGGCCATCCAGGAATGCCCGCTTCCCCCGACGTCGCTGAATCAACAGCAGCCCCGCCCTCGGCCTCGCGGGCAGCCGCCACATGCTCAACCTTGCGCCGCCAGCGTCGCCTGCGCCGCAGCAGATCGAGGGCGCGGTTGCGCGCGATGGACAGCACCCACGGAACCAGCGGTCCGCGCCGGGGGTCATGTTGGTGAATCCGCGCCCAGACCTGGACAAAGACGTCGCTCAGCACGTCCTCGGCCTCATCGGCATCCCCGAGGATGCGTTCGGCCAAGCCCAAGATCCACGGCGCGAGCTGGTCGTACAGATCGGCGAGCGCCGATTCCTCCCGCGCCTGGAGCCGGACCAGGAGCGAACGCTCTTCCTCTTGACTGAGACGTCGTGGCTGGGTCACTTAGATTCTCAAGCTAGTTGATGGCCTCAGGTTGCGCTCATCATCGACCTTCCGCACGGAGCTTCGTCATGTCCTGGTCCACTCGTCCGACCGTCACTCTCGTCGCGCTATTCCTCGGCGTTGCCGCACGCGCGAGTGCCCAAGCCGATCCCGATCGCGCCGTCCCCGGGGGCGGTACCATGCCCGCGGGCTGGAACGCCCGGACCGACGGGAACGCCCCGCTCACGAACGTGAAGTTCGAGGTGATGAATCCTGGGCAGCACGTGACCCTCGGACCGGCGGCGATCTTCTGGCGTGATGCCGACTCGGCGGCCGGTGCCTTCAGTGTCGAGGCCACCTTCTGGCAGTTCGCCGCGCCCCGCCACCGCGAAGGCTACGGGCTGTTCATCGGCGGCGCGAATCTGACCGGCCCGACCCAGCGCTACACTTATTTCATCGTCGCCGGCACCGGAGAATTCCTGGTGAAGCGTCGCAGCGGCGATTCGACCGCCGTCGTGTCCGGCGGCTGGACCACCAACGCCGCCGTGGCGAAGCAGGACAGCGCCGGCAAAGTCAAGAATACCCTGACCATCCGCGTGGCCAACGGGAAAGCGTCGTTCCTGGTGAACGGCACGGAGGTGTATACCACCGACGCTGCCAACGTTGACGTGAGCGGCATTGTCGGGTACCGGGTGAACCACAACTTGAACGTGCACCTGGGGCCGCTGACGAGAGGAAACTGATTCAGACGTCAGACATCAGACGTCAGGTATTACGCCTGAGGTCTGACGTCCGATGTCTGATGTCTGACGTCTATCAGTGAAATCGCCAGCACCAGCAGCAGCAGCGCCCCGATCAGAATCACGTTCAGCGACTCGAGCACGTCGCGCGCGTGGCGGCCCACGAGCGCGGGCGCGCTGAGCGTGATGCAGGCGAAGCTTCCCCACCACAGTGCCCAGCGCCACACCCGCCCCGGGGCCTCGGGCGGCCGGCGACGCAGCGCCCACCACACGAACGTGTACGGGACGATCAGCGCGACGTAATGCGCCTTCCACGCCAGGGGATCCACGACCACCATCGCGCCCAAGAGAATCGCCAGCTCGGCGCCGACTCGCGGATCGCGCCAGTCGCGTGGGTGGCCCCGGAATCGCCAGGCGAGCCACAGCGCCGCCAGGAGGGCGAGACCGACGAACACCCACCGCACGGTGGTCTCCGGCCAATCGAAGACCGCATAGTGGATCGGATCGCGCGCGCTCCCGACGACGCTGAACAAGCGCTTCAGGGCGGCCGAGAGTGACTGGTTCATGAAATGCGGCGTCGGATCGGCGGCCATGCTTCCCGCCACGGCACGCCAGCTGGTCCACAGGGCGGTCGCGCGCGCCGGACCGAAAGCGAGCCAGGGCAGCACGACATTGAAGACGCCGAGGAACAGCGCGGTCCAGCCCAGCTCGCGCCAGGCACGCTTATAGAAGAGGTAAGGAATGAACAGGATCGGCATCGCCTTGGTGCTCGCCGCGACGGCCAGCGAGAGCCCGCCTGCGGCCGGGTGCGCCCGGCGAAACAGCTGAAACGCCAGGAGCACGAGGAATAGCACCTGCGCGTTGACCTGCGTGTGCTGCAGGTGCTCCTGGAACAACCGCGCCATCATGAGGAACGGCACGATCACCAGGCTCGACGTGAACGCCAGGCGATCGCCATCGCGGGGCCAAAACGTGACCGGGGCATTCTCCCCGGTGATCAGCTGCGCCGAGAGCCGGCAGCATCCCCAGATGGCGAGCGCACCGCCGACCTGCCAGCCGAGCAGCGCGAGCGGCGCCGACCATCTGGACACGAGCGCGAGTGCGGCGGCGATGAAGCTGAAGAACGGTGGCCAGGTGTTGAGCGTGACGCTGTAGGGATCGCCACCCGCCAGCACGACATCGCCCAGCTGCACGTAGCCCGAGAAGATCACCGCGTGCATGCGCCCCAGCGATCGACCGATCTCCGCTGCGGCGGCGAGCAAGACCAGGATGTAGATGCCGACCACCACCGACCGCGTCGACTGCTCGGTGTGGAGTCGCGGCCAGACGTCTCGGGGGAGCGGTGTCACCCGACGGCCGGCTCGAGGAGGAATCGCAACCGGCGGTGGGCCTCGCGCAACGCCTGTTCGACGTCGCTCGCGCGCTGGGCGCGAGCGAAGATGAACCCGGGATAGCGGGACCCTTCCGGCCACGGCACGAGCTCCTGACCGCGGTGGGCCGTGATGACGATGTCCTCGATCCCGGGCACCGCACGCGCCGCCGCGATCCCCTGCACTTCTTGGAGGCGGCCGGCGCCGGGCACGGGAATCATCATGACTCCGGCCGCACCGGGCGCGCGCTCGAGCGACGGGAGTGCCAGGCCGGCCGCCTGGCCCAACACGATTTCCTCTAGAGAGATTTTCCCATTGCCGAAGCGCAGCACAGCAGAGCAGCGGCCCCCGATCGAGCGCGCGGCCAGCTCGATCAGCCAGGGGCCGCGCGCATTCAAGCGTAGCTCGGCATGTACCGGGCCGACCTCGAGTCCCAGGGCGCGCGCCGCGGCTGCCGCGCACGCCACCAGCGCTTCCTGCTCCGCGGCGGGATGACGGGACGGCGTTACGTAGATCGTTTCCTCGAAGAACGGCCCGTCCAAGGGGTCGGGCTTGTCGAAGAGTGCCAGCACGTGTAGTCGACCCTCGACCAGCAGTCCCTCGAGCGCCACCTCGTATCCCTCGATGTACTCCTCGACGAGATACTGGCTGGTCACATCGCCGCAGCTCTCCAGGATGTCCCGCAACCGTCGCTGCGCCGCGACGAACGACGCGGGATCGTCGGCGCGGATCACGCCGCGACTGGCGGAGAGGCGCAGCGGCTTGATGACGCACGGATAGCGCGTGGCGGCGGCCACCGTTTCCGGAGTCTCGTCGAGCTGATGGAGCGTGGATCGCGGTACCGGGACGCCAGCTTCGGCCAGGCGCTCACGTTGCACGCCCTTGTCGCGGGCGGCGATCGCGGCAACGATGGGATTGGTGGGACGATCCAGACCGGCATTGATCGCCGTCGCGAGCACGACGGTGTCGTCGTCGACTCCCACGGCGCTGGCGATGGGATGGCGTTGGGCGAACGCCCGGGCCTGTTCCACGGCCCGGCCGACATCGAGAAAATCGAGGGTGAGGAGGCCTGCGGGCTGGGCAGTCTCGAAGGTGCTGGCTTGCTCTGAGGCGACGGTGAGATCGAGCCCCAACTGCCGCGCCGCGGCCACGAACGCTTCGGCGCGATACGTGGCGGTGGGGAGCAGCAGCAGGATCCGGGTCAGGCTATTTCTTGGCGGAAGCGAAGTACGGATTCGTCCCGGACGAGTGGTCGGTGATGTCCATGATGCCCTGCACTTCCGGGATAGACTGGTGCAGCGCCCCTTCGATCCCCTGGCGCAACGTTACGCTCGCCATCCCGCATCCCTGGCAGCCGCCGCTCATGCGCAGCATCACGACGGCGTCCTGCACGTCGATCAGCTCTACGCGGCCCCCGTGGCGTGCCACCATGGGGTTCACCTCTTGCTCGAACAGGTCGTGCACGCGCTCGTACAGCTCGTCGTCGGACAGCCGGGACGTGCCCTTTGCCGGCGCCTTGTCGGCGATTGGGGCGACATCCGACGCCAGCACCTGGCGGATCGCTGCGCCCACCGATTTTCCCACTACCTGCCAGGGGGTGGGCGAATCCTTGGCCACCGTGA
>DATFGN010000017.1:0-3028 GCA_035249405.1 Gemmatimonadales bacterium | reverse complement strand
CAGCCCCACCGCGTCCGTGCTGCCATTGGGCGCGTCGGGGTTGTAATAGACCGCGAACACGTCCCCGGGCGTATTGGTGAGGTAGTTTGCGTTGAACGCGACCACCGAGCCGGCGACGTAGATCAATTGCGGCTGAATGTCGGGTGCGCCGGCGCCGGCCGTCCGCAGGTCCTTGTCCAGCTCGTCGAAGGCGAAGCGCGCGTTCTGCAGCATCGCCACCCGCTGGCTGCCCAGAGTGAAGCTCCGCCCCTGGGCGCGCAGGAAGGCCAGGGCCCCCGCGAGGACGAAGGAGAATACGACCAACGCGATCATCATTTCGAGCAGCGTCAAGCCGCGCTCGTTGCGAATCCGGTGCAGAGTCATGGAGCCGCCACGGTCACGGTGCGGACGACCGGGGCCAGGAGCCCCGGACCCGTCACGGTCACGGTGACCTTCTTGTAATCGTTGTTCCCGCTCGTCGTCCGCGTGATCGCGGTGACGCGTGTGAAACCGCTCAGCGTCGGGAATGTGGTTTCGGTCCGCACATACGCGGTGTCGAGACCGGCATAGTTCGGGTCGCCCCGCACCTGCTCCACCCGATCCATGGCGAGCTGAATCGCCGCTTCCTGGTTCGAGCCGGTGGCCGCAGTATGGACCGTTTTGCCGGTGGTATTCGCGAGCATCATCATCACCACCAGGAGAATGGTGAGGGCGAGGATGACCTCGATCAGAGTAAAGCCGCTGCGATTGTTCATGTCAGAACGCCCTCCGCCACACCGGTGGTCCATAGCGATACCACGTGCCACGTCCGGTGGCCCGCTCCATCTCGATCGCCCGCGCGTCCTCCGGGCGAGTGCCCGAGGCCACGGCGCGAGTCGTGGTCAGATAGAAGCCGCCTGCTTCACTGCCGCTGCCGTCGCGATGAAACACCAGCGCCGGAAACCCGCCGATCATTTTGGTGAAGGTCACCGGGCCGGGCCCCATGGGGCGCGCCGGCGCCGTCGCCCGGCCAAATACCACACCTTCCGACAAGGCCACGCCGCGCGTCCGCTCATTCGCGTCCTTGATGCCGTTGTTGTTCTTGTCGCCGATGATGTGAATGACCCCTTGCCCGACGTCGAACGTGACGATCACGTCGTGCTGCTCGGTGATCGCCTGGCGTTCCGCGGCCATCAGCGCCATCCCCAGGCCCTGCATGTCCGACTCGAGGCGGTACTTCATCGTGTCGATCTTCGGCGCCGCCATCGCCACCACGATGCCTACCACCACGAGAACGATCAGCATCTCGATCATGGTGAAGCCCGAGCGTGGTTGGTTTCTCATGTCCTGCCTCCCCTTGTCGGCCGTCTCCTTTACAGGATCCGTGCCTGAAGCTAATTGATTGATATCATTCATCTTATGGTTGTCCGATCCGGTCCAGAACGGCGCAAATCACTGCACTAGTGCAGAATACTGCACTAGTCAACGCCAAGGCGTTCCATCTTGTAAAACAGGCTGCGCACACTGATTCCCAACTGTTTCGCAGCGGTGCGCCGGTTCCCCTCCGAAGCCGTCAGCGCGGCCACGATCGCTGCTCGCTCGGCCGCATCCACCGCGTCGCGCAACGTACCGCCGGCGCTGGCCGGCGACTGGCGACCTCCCGCCGCAAGCGCCGGTTGACTACGAAAATCCTCGGCGCTCAATGTCTCGTGTCCGGAAAGCACCGCGGCGCGCTCGATGGAGTGCTCCAGCTCGCGGACGTTGCCCGGCCAGGGCTGCACCGCCAGCCAGGCGAGCGCGTCCTCGGAGAGCTCGAGACGGTGTCCCAGTCGACTACCGAGGCGCCCTGCGAAGTGCCGGGCCAGGGGCACGATGTCCTCGCGACGCTCGTCCAGTGGCGGCAACTGTATGGCGACGACGTTGAGCCGGTAGAAGAGGTCCTCGCGAAACCGCCCGGAGGCCACCTCGTCCTTGAGCGAACGCGCCGTCGCGGCGAGCACGCGGACGTCGACGCGGCGCGTTCGCTGGTCGCCTACCCGCCGGATCTCGCCCTCCTGCAGCACCCGCAACAGCTTGGCTTGCAGGCCGAGCGGCAGCTCGCCGATTTCGTCCAGCAGCAACGTGCCGCCTTCGGCCTGCTCGAACAGTCCCGCTTTGTCGGCGGAGGCGCCCGTGAAGGCGCCGCGCATGTAACCGAACAGCTCGGACTCGAGCAGGTTTTCCGGGATGGCGGCGCAGTTGATGCCGATGAAGGCCGAGCTGGCTCGGGAGCTGGCCCGGTGGATGGCGCGGGCGATGACCTCTTTTCCCGTCCCGCTCTCTCCCATGATCAGTACGGTGGTCCGGTGTTCGGCGACTCGGGTCACGAGATCCAGAGCGGCCCGCATAGCCGGGCTCTCAGCGACCAGCGCCCGGGCGTCCGGGCTGCTGTCCAGCTGGGCCCGCAACCCCACGACGGTGCGCCGCAGCCGCTCCCGCTCCTCGGCCTTCTTGAGGGTGAGCACGACTTCGTCCGGCCGAAATGGCTTGGGGATGTAGTCGTAGGCCCCTTCTTTCATGGCGGCGAGCGCCGCATCCTCGCCCCCATAGGCGCTCATCATGACGACCAGCGCCGTCCCGCCGCCTTCGAGATACCCGCGCAGGAATTCGAGCCCACCCAGGCGCGGCATCCGGACGTCGCACAGAACCAAGTCGAATGGCTCGGCCAGGGCGCGGTCGAGAGCCCGGCGCCCGTCACTCTCGGCGGCGACCTCGTACCCGGCATCCCCGAGCAGCAGGCCGAGGGATTGCCGCAGGCCGGGCTCATCGTCCACGATCAGGACTCGGCTCACGCGCCGGCCCTGGGGAAGAACAGCTTGAAGGCAGCCCCGCCCTCCCGAGCCTGCTCGAGCCAGACGACGCCCCCCATGTCGTAGACCGCTCGCGCCACGATCGCCAGGCCGAGACCGGTGCCACGACCGGGCTCTTTGGTCGTATAGAAGGGCTCAAACACCTTCTCCCGATCGGCTGGAGGGACCCCGGTGCCCGAATCGGCTACAAAGATCAGCACGCCGAGCTCCCCGGCCGACAG
>DATFGN010000016.1:0-8712 GCA_035249405.1 Gemmatimonadales bacterium | reverse complement strand
ACGTCGTTCATGGGTCTCGGCGGTCCGAATCTCGTCAAAGGCGCAACCGGCCAGACCGTGGACGCGGAGACTCTGGGGGGCGCGAAGACGCATACGGCGGTCAGCGCCGTCGCCCACTACCGAGCGGCCAACGATGCCGAATGTCTCGAGCGGATGCGTGACTACGTCGCGCGACTGCCGCACACGCCGCCGCCGGCTCCGGCGACGACAGCGTCGAAACGAAAGCCGGCCGAGCTCTACGAGCTGTTGCCGCCGGACCACCGTATGAGCTATGACGTGCGCGCCGTGCTCGAGTGCGTGCTCGACGCCGGACGCCTGGAGGAATTCCAGCCCGACGTCGGGCACGAGATGCTGTGTGGCCACGGAGCGATCGCCGGCCATGCGGTCGCGGTCATCGCCAATGCGCGTGGCGTCATCAAAGGCAAGCCGGGCCAGCCCCCGCGCATCGGCGGCATCGTCTATACGGAGAGCGCCGAGAAGGTCGCGTATTTCATCGAAAACGCGAATCGTGAGCGCCTGCCCATTCTCTTCCTTCAGGATGTCTCCGGGTTCATGGTCGGGACGGAGGCGGAGCATTCCGGCATCATCCGGGCCGGTGCGCGCTTCGTGGAGGCGATGGCGACAACCACGGTTCCGAAGCTCGTCGTGACCGTGAATCACGCATCGGGCGCCGGGTATTACGCGATGGCGGGGCAGGGCTTTGACCCGGATTTTCTCCTCTCCTGGCCCACCGGCCGCATGGGGGTGATGGAGGGGGAGTCCGCCGTGCAGGCCGTCTTCGGGAACGATGTCAGGAAACCAGAGAACGCAGCCGCGGTCGAGGCGATGCGGGAAGACTACGAACACCAGCTCGATGCCCGGTACGCCGCCGCCCGGGGGTACGTCGACGCGATCGTGTTGCCGGAGGCCACGCGCGACACGCTTGCCTTCCTGCTCGAAGTGTCGGCCCAGTACGCCGGCCCGCACCTCGGCACCTTTTCCGTTCCGGCACGTCCATGAGTCTGCGTCGCTTGCTCCCGTGGCTGGGGATCGTGGCGGGCTGCGCCCAGGCCGCACCGCCACCGGCCACCCGGCCGATTCCGGCCGCTCCGATCCCAGCGCCCGTCGCAGCCGATGCCGCGCCGATCGTGCCCGTGCCTCGTCCCATCGAACCGATCGTGCCGCCGCCGATCGCGCTCCTGGCGGGCCTGATGCCGCTCCGCAGCACAGGGATCGATCAGTTCCGCACCGCGCACCCGACCTATGATGGACGCGGCGTGATCATCGGGATCCTGGATTCCGGGATCGATCCGGGCGTCCCGGGACTGGTCGTGACGACTACCGGCGCGCCCAAGATCCTGGACCTGCGGGATTTCTCCGGGGAAGGCCACATCGACCTCGATCCCGTGCAACCGGTTGCCGGAACGTTGGTGATTGCCGGCCGCACGTTCCGCGGCGCGGCCCGAATCGGCCGTCTTGCCACCGGCACCGCCTGGTACGCCGGCGTATTCCGCGAGCTGCCGCTGGGGACCCTGCCGGCGGCGGATATCAACGGCAACGGTACCAACACCGATGCGTTTCCGGTGGTCGTCGTGCGGGCAACCGACGGCTGGGTGGTGTTCTTCGATTCCAATTTGAACGGCAGTTTCGAAGACGAGCAGCCGCTCCATGATTATCGGGAAGGTCGTGAGACGATCGCGTTGGGGCGGCAGCCGGTGACGCTGGCGGCCAATTTCAGCGAGGCGAACGGTGTGCCGCGGCTCGATCTGTACTTCGATACGCAAGGTCATGGCACCCATGTCGCCGGGATCGCCGCGGGTCACGGGATGTTCAATCTGGCCGGGTTCGAGGGCGTCGCACCGGGCGCGCAAATCATCGGGTTGAAAATCGCCAACGACGCGCGCGGCGGAATCTCGGTCACCGGCAGCATGCTGCGCGCCATGAACTACGCGGCGCAATTAGCCGCCCAGCGGGGATTGCCGTTGGTCCTGAACATGAGTTTCGGGGTGGGGAACGAGCGTGAAGGGCGGGCGGCGATCGATTCACTCGTCGACGCGTTTCTCCTCGCGCACCCGAACATCGTTTTCACCGTCAGTGCCGGGAACGACGGCCCCGGCGTTTCGACGGTCGGCTTCCCCGGGTCCGCGGACCTGGTCGTGTCGGTCGGCGCGCTCGAGCCAGGGGCGTTCACGCGCGCGCCGCAACCCGGCCCGCCGCCGGCGGACCGCATGGGCTGGTGGAGCTCGCGTGGCGGCGATCTCGCCAAGCCGGACCTGGTCGCCCCGGGCGAGGCGTTTTCCACGGTGCCGCGCTGGAACCTCGGGGATGAGATCAAGACCGGTACGAGCATGGCGGCACCACAGGTCGCCGGGGTGGTCGCGTGCCTCGTCTCGGCGATGACGCAGGAGCATCGTCCGTTTCTGGCTGCCGACGTGATCCAGGCATTGCGCGCCACGGCGACCCGACTCGCCGGCTGGAGCGTCGTCGACCAGGGCGCCGGCGTTCCCAAGGTCGAAGCGGCGTATCGCTGGCTCGTGGCCGGGCATCAGGGTTCGCGTTACGAGGTGCGCGCGGCCAGCGGCACGCCCGCCGCGTTGCGTCGCGGCGGGTTTAGCGGGCCGGGGGACACCGTGCAGGTGTTCACCATCTCCCATGCCGATGGCTTGCGGGCGGCGCAATTCCGGTTGTCGAGCGACGTGCCGTGGCTCTCCGCCCCCGCTCTGGTGACTTCACAACCCCGCGGTACGACGTTCTCGATCGGGTTGCGGCCCAGCCAGCTGACGCTTCCCGGGTTGTACGTGGGGACCATCACCGCCAGGAATCCGACCGACACCGCGGCAGGGCCTCTCTTCACCATCGTGAATACGGTCGTCATCCCCTACGATCTGTCGGGTCGGCCACCGCTCGCGGATTCGGGACGCCTCATCGCTCCCGGCGGCGTGCAACGCTATTTCCTGCGCGTGCCCGTCGCCGGCATGAGTCTGCGCCTGGCCATCGCGCTCCCGGAAGCGGGCGACGAAGTGCTGGCGCAGTTGTACGATCCTCGCGGCCGTCCGGCCAGCGGGAGCTCGGACAGCCTGGTGGAGATCGGCTACGGCAAGGCGTCGCGAGCGCTGATTGAGGTACCGGCGGAAGAGGTGGAGATGGGGGTGTACGAGCTTGACGTCTTCAACCCCGGAACGGGCCGCGCGACGATCGCGGTCAGCGCCGGGGCGTCGGGGGTGGCACTGGCGCCACGTCTGGACGGCGCGCTCGAGATCACCAATCCGGGGCCGGCGACGGCAACCCTGGTCGGTCGCGCGGACCTCGCCGGGGCCGAGCGAGTCATCACGGTCAGAGGACGTGGAGCCCCCCCGGAGAGCATCACGGTGGTCCTGCCGCCCTGGGCGGCGCGATCCGAGATCCTCATCGAGATGCCGCACGAGCAATGGGATCGGTTCACGGATTTCGGTGTGACGACCTTCGATCCCACCGGCCAGCAGGTTGAAACGACACCGCTCAACTATGCGCGGGGACGCCACGCCTTCAAGGTGACGAGTCGATTGTCAGGCCGGCCCGTCGTCTACGAGCTGTTTCCGGCCTTCGCGAGACAGGAGCTGGCGGGCCCCTGGGAAGCGCGCGTGCGGATCCGGCTGCTCAGCGATTCGAACAGTGTCTTGCAGTCGGACTTGAGGCTCGACGTTGTGGCTGGGGGTCGTGCCGTACTTCCCTCCGTGCCGACGCCGCCGTTCCCGGTCCCGGAGGGCTTTGTGCCACTGGTGCGGTGGCGCTTGACGCCAACCGGCGGTGGCCCGGATGCGATCGGCTTTCAGCCTGCGCGAGCGCCGTGACCCCGCCTCAGATGGTGCGCATTGCGGCCGGCCAGGGATTCTGGGGTGATTGGCTCGAGGCGCCGTGGCGCCAGGTGACCGGCGGGCCGATCGACTACCTGATGATGGACTACCTGGCCGAAGTGACCATGTCCATCATGCAGAAGCAACGATCGCGGGACCCTTCGCTGGGCTACGCCAAAGACTTCATCCCCCTCATGGAGCGACTGCTCCCGGTTCTCGTCGAGCGCGGCGTGCGGGTGACGACGAACGCCGGCGGGGTGAACCCCCGCGGCTGCGCCGAAGCGGTCGCGGCCGCGGCGCGCCGGCTCGGCCTGCGCGGCAAGTTGCGCATCGGCGTCGTGACGGGCGACGATCTGCTGGGACGCATCGACGAGCTGCTCGCGGCCGGTCACCAGCTCGGCAACATGGACTCGGGGCGCCCCCTCGAGGACGTGCGCGATCGCCTGCAGTCGGTCAACGCGTACCTGGGTGCTGGTCCGGTCGTCGAGGCGCTCGACCGCGGTGCGGACATCGTCATTACGGGACGCGTGACCGACACCGGTCTCACGCTGGGCCCGTTGATGCACGCGTTTGGCTGGGCGCCGGACGCGTGGGATCTCCTGGCCGCTGGGACGGTGGCCGGACACACGATCGAATGCGGGGCCCAGTGCTCGGGGGGAAACTGCCTGATCGATTGGGAGCGGGTTCCGGACCTGGCCAACATCGGCTATCCGATCGTCGTCGCACAACCGGACGGAACCTTCGAGATCACGAAGCACCCTGGCACCGGTGGGCGCATCACGGTGGCCGGTGTGACCGAGCAGCTGGTATACGAAATGGGGGACCCGACCCAGTACATCACGCCCGATTGTATCGCGGACTTCACGAGCATTCAGCTGCGGCAGGCCGGGAAAGATCGCGTGCGCTTCTCCGGCATCCGCGGCGGTCCGGCTACGGACCAGCTCAAGGTCTCGGCGGCGTATTTCTACGGGTACAAGGCCGTCAGCACCCTGGTGTATACATGGCCCGATGCACTCAAGAAGGCGCGTGCGGCCGATCGTGTGTTGCGGCAGCGCTTGAGTGACCTAGGTCTCGAGTTCGAGACGGTGCTCACGGAGTACGTCGGCGCGGATGCGACGCATGGTCCGCTCGCATTGCGGCAGCTCGATGCGGCGGCGGTGCCGGAAGTGCAGCTGCGCATCGGCGTTCGAGCACGGGACCGGGCGCCCGTGGAGCGGTTCACGCGAGAGGTGGCCCCGCTCATTCTCAACGGTCCGCCTAGTGTCACCGGGTTCGCGGGTGGCCGTCCCAAGCCGGAAGAGATCGTCGCCTATTGGCCGGCGTTGCTCGACAAGACCCAGGTGCAGGCATGCGTCGACCTCGTCGCCGTGTGACCCGGCGTGGTGTGACGCGCCGCGTCCAGCTGGTGGAGCTCGCGCACGCCCGTTCCGGCGACAAAGGCGACACCGCCAACGTCGGCTTGATCGCGCGCCGCTCGGCGGATTACCCGCTCCTGGTTCGCGAGGTGACGGCCGCCCGCGTTGCCCGGCATTTCAAGGGAATGATTCACGGGCCGGTGGAGCGGTTCGAGCTTCCCAACCTGCACGCCCTCAATTTCCTGCTGCACGGTGCGCTGGACGGGGGCGGGACCATTTCGCTCAAGACCGATGCCCAGGGCAAGGTGTTTTCCACGGCACTCCTGCGGATGGAAATCGAGGTGCACCGGTGAGCGAGCGCGTGCTGATCGCGCTGGACGGTGGCGTGCTCACCGGCACCCTCAACCGCCCGGAGAAGAAGAACGCCATCGATCGCGCGATGATCGACGGGCTCTCCGCGCTGCTCGAGCGCGCGGAGCTGGACGCGGACGTCCGCATCGTTGCGCTGCGGGGAGCCGGCAAGGACTTCTGCGCCGGCATGGATCTCGAGGAGCTGCTGGCCTCCGCTGAGCGCACCGTCGAGGAAAATCGCGAGGCGGCGCTGCGCTTCGGTGGCCTGTTCACGCGCATGCGGGCGCTGCCCAAACCGGTCGTGGCCGTCGTACAGGGACGGGCGCTCGCGGGTGGATGCGGGCTTGCGACCGGCTGCGACCTCGTGGTGGCCGCGGCGTCGGCGCAGTTCGGGTACCCCGAAGTCCAACGCGGCTTTGTGCCGGCGCTGGTGATGAACATGCTGCGCCGCTCGGTGGGTGAGAAACACGCCTTCGATCTGGCGGCTACGGGGCGGCTCGTTGCCGCAACGGAAGCGGAACGCATGGGGCTCGTGTCGCGCGTGTTCGGCGACGAAGACTTCGATCGTCAGGTTGCCGAGGTTCTAAAACAGCTGGCGTCATTGAGCGCCAGCGCACTGGCTCTCACCAAGCAGCAGTTCTACGCCCTCGATGGCGTGTCGTTCGCGGACGGCATCCGGTTGTCGGCCGATGTCAACGCCGTCAGCCGGACCACGCCTGATTTCCGAGCGGCCATCGCTTCCTTCCTCAAGCGCTGATGCTGCGGTTACCCTCGCCGTTCGTGCTCAAGGCATGGTGCGGGGGGATCGGCCTGGGGGCGGGAATCGTCGGCATCGCCTTGGAACAACGGTGGTTGGTCTGGGTGGCCATGATCCTGCTCGGGGCCGCCTTTCTGTTGCGCTTCGCGCGCAGGAGCCGCCCCGACGCCTAACCGGTCCTGAAGATGCTTGCCCGGCGCGCAACTTGCTGCAACTTCAGAGTCATTGGGCCCTCCTGGCGCCGGGAGGCCACTTGACCCGGAGGATGTATGCCGTCGGCAGTGGTCGTGGCAGGAGCGGTGGTGGTGGGAGCGGGGCTGCTGGTTGCGGTGTTCGCCTCCCTGGTGTTCCACGATGTTCCAGCCGGAGCCATTCGTCTCGTCACCTGGCCGCACGGCGCGACCCGGATCTATCGCGGCCCGGCAAAGTCTCGGGAGCTGCTCGGGCTCACGACCGGCGTGACGATCTCCCGCCGCCTGATCGGCGTGGAGCTCGATCTCACCGACCAAACGGGGGACACGGACCGGTCGGGCCACCCGCGCCCGGTCGAGGTGCGTGTGCAGGCGACCGCGCTGGTGTCGGTCGGCGACCGTGACGAGCTGATCCGCATCGCCGCGGAACGGTTCTTCACGCTCCCCGAGGAGCGCCGGCTCGAGACCGTCAAGCACTATCTGTCGAGCGCCTGTCGCGACGCGCTGCACCGACTCACGCACGACCAGCTCTACTCGGCGGTCGACGCTCCGCTGGTCGTGAGGACGCGTCAGGAGTGCGAACCGGACCTGGCCCAGCTGGGGCTGGTCGTGCATTCGCTCCGGATCCTCTCGGTTCACTCGGAAGTGGCGGCGGCGCGCCGGCGTCAGGCGGTGGCGGAGGCGCAAGCCGAAGCGCAGATCGTCGCGGCGGCGCAGGCGCGCCGCGGCCGGGAAGCGGAGCTCGAGGCCGAGCGACTGGTCTCGGAAAAAGAACGCGAGCTTGCCCAAACCCGTGCCCAGAATTCGGCGTTGATCGCTGAGGCCACGGCACGGCAGCAGGAAGTGCAGGCCAAGGCGGACGCCGAGCGCATTCGCATTGAAGCGGAAGCGGCCCAGCAGGCATTGCGGGGCGCCCAGTTTGGTCTCACGCTCGACGAAGCGCTGCGCATCACCAAGATTGCGGCGACGCAGGCGGACGGCTTTCGCAAGATCAACGATGCGATCCGAGAAGGCGAAGACAGTTTCTTCCGCTACCGGTTGATCGAAATGTTGCCACAGCTGACGCCGGGGATCGCCGAGGCGCTGGCGAATGCGAAGCTGCTCTCCACCCCCAATGCGTCGGCCGCGTCGTCGGACGGCCTCAACAGCGTGCTGCAGGCGGCGCTCGCCCAGCAGCTGCGGGGGGGGAATGGCGGTGTACGGAAGCTCGTGGCCGGCAAGCGGCAGCGCCGGGGGAGCGAGCGCCCCCAGCGCTAGTGTTCGAGACGCCGGCGCGGGTGTATTACCTTCCGAGGTAGCCGTATCCCAACGAGGGGCCCAATGTCCGGTCTGAACACGTTCATGTACGATCCCCAGATGGTGCAGCCGATGCGCGAGGAGCTGACGCGGATCGGGTTCGAGGAGCTGCGGACGCCCGAAGCGGTCGATGCCGCACTCGCCGCAGAGACCGCGCCGACCCTGGTGGTGGTCAATTCGGTCTGCGGCTGCGCCGCCCGCTACGCGCGTCCCGCCGTGGCGATCGCGCTGCAGAACACGAAGCGACCCGCTCGACTGACGACCGTGTTCGCCGGGCAGGATGCTGCTGCTACTGCCCGGGCCCGGGAATACTTCACCGGATATCCGCCTTCCTCTCCCCAGATGGGCCTGCTCAAGGATGGGGAGCTGGTCTACATGCTCGAGCGTCGCAACATCGAGGGCCGGCCCGCCGCAGATATTGCTGCGGACCTGGTGGCGGCTTTTGAGCGATTCTGCTGAGGAGGAACGGCCGGTGCCGGACGACGTCTTGAAGCGGCTGATCGTGGTCGGCGACCGTGTCTTGATCACGCCCGAGGAAGGGGAGGAGCGGACCAACGTCGGCCTGTATCTCCCGGCGACCGCGGTCGAGTCCCGCCAAGTGCAGGGCGGCAAGATCATCGCGACGGGGCCCGGGACTCCCATGAGCGAGCCGGCGAGCATGGACGATGAGCCGTGGAAAATCCGGCTCCCGGACGTGAAATACTTGCCAATGCAGGCCTCGGTGGGGGACTATGCCCTGTTTTTCCGAAAGGCGGCTGTGGAGCTGACCTTCGAGGGCAAGGTCTATCTCGTGGTTCCGCAAGCGGCGATTCTGGTCCTGGTGCGTCGCGAGGTCGCCACCGAGCCGGAGTAAAGCGATCCTGCCCGCATGAAAACGACCCCGGTTTTTTCGCTGGGGTCGTTTTCTTTGTCGACCGTGAGCACACTCTATCAGGCCCGAACGGTGCTCG
>DATFGN010000015.1:0-2169 GCA_035249405.1 Gemmatimonadales bacterium | reverse complement strand
CTTTCCGGCGCTATCTCC
Source organism: Gemmatimonadales bacterium (assembly GCA_035249405.1). Classification (GTDB taxonomy): domain Bacteria; phylum Gemmatimonadota; class Gemmatimonadetes; order Gemmatimonadales; family GWC2-71-9; genus DASTHG01. The sequence continues at coordinate 2,151 of DATFGN010000015.1, read as the reverse complement.
GATCTATTTCGGCGCGGGGGCGACCGACCTAGGGCAGAAGCAGAGGGACGTGCTCGATGCCCATGCGATGTTCCTGCGGCGCGATGGCGGTCGGATGCTGTTAGTCGAGGGCCATACGGATGGTCCGGCCGACCACTCGCTGAGTATCGAGATCGGTGAGCGGCGGGCACGGTCACTCCGATCGCGAATGCCACCCAGCTATTGATTCGGCTCATGTTGATTCGCGTCCCGTGCCGTGAGGGTCACTCGCCGGTTGCTGGCCCGCTCCGGCTCTGACGAGCCACGCCGCGTCCCGCCCCGACCCAGCAGAACCGCGCCCTTGTCGAGGTTCACCACCATACCGTCGCCGTCAATCTTCTTTTCGTATACCCAGCTGCCGTGGTGGAGTGGACGTTAGGGTCGGGTGCATCAAAGCGGGTGCTGGGAGAGGTTGACGGTCCACACTCCCAATCTTGGGGTTAGGGTGGGTCAGGACGACCTGAAAAAGGGGGTACCAAATGAGTAAGAGTAAGAAGGCGTCAGCCCGGGTGACCGCCTCGAAGCAGGAAGCTTCTTCAGCAGCCGCTCAATCTAAGACGGCCATCCAACGCGAAGCCGCCAGGTCCAATGCAGTGGAGACCACCGCCAAACGGCAGTTCCAGAAGAGTCAGGCGAGGGCAATCCAAGGTCATATGCGGTCCAACGGGCAACGCCGCCAAGCTAAGCGGGACTCGCGGTAGCTACCGTCTTGCGCCTGAGGGGGTGACAATCAATGCTGTCGCTGATTGTCCTGAGTGTCGTTCTTCTGTTCATCGTGAGCTTCGCCCTGCAAAATCCCCAGGTGGCCACGGTCCGGTTCCTCTTCTGGGAGCTTGAGTGTTCAGTGGCCGTCCTCACGCTCGCCGCCACGGCGGCGGGCGTGATACTGGCTGAATCGTTCAGGTTGGCGAACCGCCTGCTGCGCTGGAAACGAGGGAGCCCGTAACGGATTCCCCTGCAGGCCCGCGCCGACTCGAGATGGCCGATGGCCTCCTGGTTGGTGCCCACGGCGACGGCGCCGTCTGCCGCGGTCATCAGGTACGGCAAGGCCTGTGCGCGGCGGTCGCTCTGCGTCCAGTGATGTGCCAGCTGGTCGTACGCCTCCTCGGTTCGCCCGTGGTACCAGCCGCTCCAGCATCTCCGCCGCGCCACGAACGCGTCGATGGCGGCGCCGTCCGCTCCCGCATACGAGTAGGCGATGTCCACGCGCGGCAGGTCGCGCCGGCCGCTCAGATCGAACTCGGTGTCCGGGGCGTGGCGGCGGGTGGGGCGGCGGTAGATTGCGACGCGCCCGTCGGGATCGGCGTAGCCCAGCATGCCGAGGTCGGCGCTCCGGAAGGTCTCGAGGCGGAGCGTCGACGTCTTGGTAACCTCGCGCGCCGACTGGATCTCGTCATTCGGCACCACGAGGACGCCGAGCCCGCGCGCCTCGGGGGCGGCGGCGACGCGGAGCGCGCCCACGAGGTTCATCCCGGCATCGGAGCTAAGCCCGCTTGCGGGCCGCTGCGCCCCGACGACCACGACCGTGAGATCGGCGCGCGAACGGCGAGGTTCAGGAAGTACGCCGTCTCCTCGAGCGTGGCCGTTCCGTGGGTGATCACCACGCCGGCGAGGGGTGCCTCGCGCCGGGCCGCGTCGCCGATCGTCTCGCGCAAGCGCAGCCAGTCAGCAGGGCCGATGAACGAGCTACCGACCGCCCTGTACGGCACCGGGACCACGGTGGCGACACGGGCGGTTTCGGGATAGCGCGCGAGGAGGTCCCCGCGGCCGATCTTCTGGCCACCGTCCATGTACTCCCAGACGTCGAGGCTGTCGCGTCCAAGGGACGAGATCGTCCCGCCCGTCCCGATCAGCGCCACGCGCGGTGCCGGCTCTTCCGACGCCGTATCCATCCGAGTGTCCTCAGCCGACCACGAGATTCACGACCTGCCCCGGCACGTAGACGAACTTCCGGACCGCCTGCCCGGCCAGGCGCGCCGCGATCCCATCCGCGGCCAGCGCCGCCGCGCGCGCGTCCGCCTCCGAGGCGTCGCGGGCCAGCTGGACGCGTCCGCGCACCTTGCCGTTCACCTGGACGGGGAGCTCGATCACGTCGTCGACCGCGAGGGCCTCGTCCCACGCTGGCCAGGGCTC
>DATFGN010000014.1:0-3378 GCA_035249405.1 Gemmatimonadales bacterium | reverse complement strand
CTGGCGTCACCGATCACCTTCGCCGATGGACTGCGCGGCCGCCTGCTGCTGGTCCACGGATCGGGCGACGACAACGTGCACTACCAGGGCTCGGAGCGCCTCGTGAACCGGCTCGTCACGCTGGGCAAACAGTTCGACTTCATGGCCTATCCCAATCGCTCGCATTGCATCTGTGAGGGACGGGGCACGACGCAGCACATCTACACGCTGCTCACCCGGTACCTGCTAGAGCATCTCCCGGCGGGAGGGCGCTAGAGGAGGATGTGAAGGTTGGTGGAGGTTGGTGGAGGATGGTGGAGGTGAATTCAACCTCGACAACCTCCACCAACCTCGATCACCGCTTCCTCAGTACCAGTCCTAATCCTCCCCACGCCCCAAGCGCAATCCATTCAACTAGCCGAAAGCTCCCCGGCACCACCGGGATCACTTTCATCAGAATGATCACGAGGCTCACGCCGGCCCCGACCCAGGCGAGCAAGACCCCGGGGCTCCGCGTCGATCGCTGCCGGGCGACGAAGGCGAAGCAGGCGGCGCACCACCCTACGCCGGCCGCCAGGGATCCCACTTCGGTGATCGGAATGAGCAGCGCATCGCCCAGGAACGCACCTGCCGCGGTGAACAGGGCCATGAGTCCGATGGCGACGGCGGGCGTGCCGTGCCGGGCATGCGTCGTCCCCAGCACCGGGTGAATCAGGCGACGGCGGCCGAGCGCGAACAGCAACCGCGTCGCCGCGACAAAGTTTCCGTTGAACACCTTGAACAGCGACAGGAAGGCCGCGGCGAGGATCAGACGGGCGATGAGGGGTGATCCGAACGCACTGGCGAAGGCCGCCTCGGTTCCCAGGTGTTGCGTCACCAGGTCGCGCCAGGGAAAGACGAACGCCACGGCGCCGATCACGAGCACGTAGAAGGCCGCCCCCACGACCACGGCCAACGTCATGGCGCGCCCAAAATGGCGCGGATCGAACCCGGGTCGCGCCTCCTCCGAGGCCTTCGAGACCGATTCGAAGCCGGTCATGAAGTAGGGCACGATCTGGACGACGAGCAGAATCGACACGAACGCCCCGAGCGTGCCCGGCCGGGCGAAGAGCGGCTCGACCCGCGCGGGGTCGCCGTGAGCGAACCCGAGTGCGGCGAACACCACGAAGCACACCAGAAGACCGATCGTGGTGACGTCCTGTACGCGGCCACTCTGCCGGATGCCGCGATAATTCACGAGCGCGATCAGCGCCGTCAGCCCCAGGCCGACGATGAGACGCGGGGCGAAGATGGTCTTGCCGGCGATCGTGTACAGCGCGCCGCTGTTGATCGCGGGAAACACCCGGGCCAGGAGGTTGCCGATCGCCACCGCTTCCCAGGGGCACACGATGGCGTAGGCGAGCACCATCACCCAGCCGATCGCGAACCCGGCGAACGGCGGGAACACGCCCTCTGCGTAGGCGACTTCGGCTCCGGCATCGGGGATGTCGCGGACCAGGCGGCCGTAGGTGCGGGCGATCGGCACGAGCAGCACCCCGCAGATCAGGAAGCCGAGCATGGCGCCACCCGGCCCGCCGCGGCCGAGCCAATCGTCCATGATGACCACCCAGCCGACGCCCACCATGCTGCCGAACCCGAACGTGAAGTACTCGAGCGAATCGAGCGAACGGCGCAGGCCGGACATGCCTGAATCTGCAGCGCGAGGTCACTTCCTGCCCGTGCTCTCGCGCTTCATTATTGCCGGCATGCTGCTCCCCGTGCTCGCTGTGCTCGCGCAGTCGCCCGACACGGTTGCTCCCCGCCTGCGGTACGTCGCTGCCGTGTCCCAGCCCGGCCCGGTCAGCTACCGCGATCCGTTGGGGGTCATCTCACCTGATGGCCTCTGGCTGGCCACTGCTTCCGAAACGCATCTGCGGGTGCAGCGCGTGGTGGGCGGCTCGATTGTGGAGCTGGGTTCGAGCGACGAGCGCATCACGGACCTCACCTGGCTGCCCGACAGTCGGCACCTGGCGGTGCGGAAGCGTGTGTTCGAGAGCGGCCGCGTCCAATGGTGGGTCTACGACCGCGTCACGCGGGCAGCGCAGCCGTTATGGCCCGATCAGCCGTTGCTGCGCGGCACCAGTGAGGGTGCTACGAGCCGTGTGGCGGTCGATCCGTCCCGTTTGGTTCAGCTGGTGTGGTCGCCGGCGGGCGATTCGGTTGCGGGCATAGTCCGGGACGAACACGGGTCGGCGCTCTGGGTCATCCGCGCCGACGGCGGCGGCGCGCGCGTCCGGGCTCGGCCGTGGCTCCTGAGCTTCCCCGCTTGGCGTGCGGGTGGCGGCGTCGGGTGCCTGTCCCTCCGCGAGGATCACCAGCGACTCGAGATCGAATGCGGGACCGCTGGGCCAGACAGCGTCGCAGCGTACGGGCCGATCGCGTTCGCGCCCGACGGGCGCAGCGTGTACTACGCGGCTCCCAACCCGCGCGGCATGCTGGACCTGTGGCAGCGATCGCTGCCGGGTGGATCGGATCGGCCGCTGACGCGGTTTGCGCGCGATGCGTACGCGCCCTTCGTCACACGGGATGGGCGGGTGTTGTTCAAAGTACAGGACTATCGCGTGTCCGTCGCCGCCGCTCCCGCCGACGGCGGCGCCTCTCAGCAGCTGACCGCTTTTCAATCCGAGACGCCCACCTGGAGCACGGACGGCCGGTCCCTGGGCGTCACCTTCGGATCCTGGCGTCGCGTGATCGACGACTTTCACTATCCCGACATCGCGCAGGACCTGGGTATCGTGGCGGTGCAGGATACGCCGGTCACGGTGCCTACGACCGTGTTCCGTGCGACCCCGTCAGAGGACCAGGGCATGGCCTGGTCCCCCAACGGCCGGTGGATCGCGTTTCACTCCCACGCCAGCGGAACGGACGACCTCTACCTGCAGCCGGCCGATCGGACCACGCCGGCGCGACTGGTGAGTGAGCGTCTGTACGAGACTGGGTGGCCGCGGTGGTCACCGGATGGCCGATGGATCGTGATTCCGAGCGAGGACGAGACGAGCCGGGGGAGGAGCGGGTACCTGTCGGTGTTGGGGATCGACCCGGAAACCGGCCGGACCACGAGCCCGCTGCGACGACTGGTCCTGGAGGGGCTCGAGGGGGGTGCGTTGCACGCCGAGTGGGCGGACAACGAGACGATCGTGTTCGACGCGATCACAGCGTTGGGGCACAAGGGGTTGTACGCCGTCGCCCGGATGGGAGGCCGGCCCCGTTTGATTCGCCGCTACCAGAGCGATGAGGTGTATTCGGGCATCGGGACCTCCCCGGACGGCCACTGGGTGGTCTACGTCGCCCCGGCGGAGGACGGTCATTTCCAGGTGTTTCGAGTCCCGGTGGCCGGCGGGACACCGCGGCAGCTCACCC
>DATFGN010000013.1:0-18727 GCA_035249405.1 Gemmatimonadales bacterium | reverse complement strand
CCCGCGGAGAAATCCGCGGTTGAAATACGACACGCGCAAATCCACCGTGAGCGGATTCTTTGCGCCCGGGCCGGAGCTGTGCTGGATCTGGCCGGTGAGCAGGGTGCCGCTCACCCGCTGGGCCGGAGCGAAGGACGGATCGTATTTGAACGCCGGATCGAACAGCAGCCGCTGCTCCAGCGAGCGCAGTCCGAACACGCGCAGCGTTTGTCGCGGTCCGATCGGGAGCGTGAGTTTCAGGCCAGCATCGTAGCGCTCCCCAGAATTGTGTGGCAGCAGCGAGGGATTCTGGTTCCGGGGATCATGCGCGTCGGGCGGCTGGGGCGCGTTCACGGGGTCCGCATCGAGGCGCCCTTCCATATCGAGCGTCCCGACGACCCCGATGCCGCCCGCGGTTCCCGAGCCGCTCACCAGCACGCGATCGATCCCGTAATCCCAGCCGCGTGGCAGTGGCCGGTCGGTTTCGTAGGCGGCGCGGCCTTCCCACCGCTCGCTGCCGTCCTTGGTCACCACGTTCACGAGACCCGAAATTGCCTGCCCGTACCGGGCCGAGAATCCGTTGGTGACGAGCGATGCCTCGGTGAGCATATCCGGGGGAATGCGGATCCCCAGCGAGCCCGTGGACGCGTCGAGCTGATTCTTGACGCCGACCCCATCGAGGACGAACGACTGCTGGCCAAGGCGACCGCCCCGATAGCTCTCGCCCACGGCGCCGGCGGAAAGGGCAACCGCTTCCTCGACAGTCGTGACCGGCAGGCGGCGGATCTCCTCCGCGGTAATGCGCTGCAGATCCTGGGGCATCATGGGATCGAGCACACGGTCGGGAACCGCCGTCACCGAGAGTGATTCGATTTCCACGGCGAGCGTTTGCAGCTGGATGTTGAGCGTGACGGTTTCGCCGCTGCGCACGAGCACGCTGTCGTGCACGATGGGGCGGTATCCGATGCGCGTTGCGAGCACGCGGTGCCAGCCGCTGCGCACCTCGCGCACGCGGTAGTAGCCGGCGGTATCGGTGCTCGCCCCCTGCCGGCCGCCGTCCACCGCGATGGTCACGGCCGCAATGCCGCGGCCCGTGAGTACATCCTTGACCTGGCCGGCGATGGCGCCGCCCGTCTGCGCGCCCAGTCGTCCGCCGGCGAGCAACGCGATCAGGGCGACCCAGCGGGCGCTCACGGCACCACCACGAGCCAAAGATCCGTGCTGGCGCCGTTGACGACCTCGGCGATGACTTGCGAGCCCGAAGGCGCCAGGGCCGGATGGCGGAACATGATCCCCAAGGGGGCCAGCAGGGTCTCCACCCCGGTGCTCCGGTCGACGTGAATCAGCGCGCCGCCGCCGTCCCGCTGCAGCGGGCCGGTGCCCGGGTCATCGACAAAGGTCACGTCGCCCCCGACCACCGCCACCATATGTGGACCGGACACCTGCACGTCACGGGCAATGCCGCCCCCGAAGTCGTGCACAATGGCGATTGAATCGGTGGACAGGGCGAGACTGAACACGCGGGAATCACCGTTACGGGTGAAGTAGATCGTGTCGGGAGCGGCCACGGCAACGGACGATGCTTGATCCGAGCCGGGCAGCATCGTCAGCAAGGGGACCGCGCCGCGATAGTCGAGCCGAACGATCTCGAGCCCTGTCGGCAGCGTATCCTTGGGGCACGACCCGCAGGCGCCGACGTAGTCGACCTTCTGCCCCACGTAGAGCAGCACGCTATCCGCCAGCCAACGAACCTGCGCGATCTCCTGGTGGAGTCGGCCGCTCGGACCGACATAGGGCACCGCCCGAAGTACTCGCGCTTCGCCAGGATCGGTCAGTGCCGCGAGCACGAGATCGTGATAGCGCGGCGCGAGAGGTCGTCCCACGTCGAGCGGTGCGCTGGCACGGACAAAGGCCAACCGGCCGTCGACCCCAAACGCCGGTGAGCTGAAGGCGTTGACCGAGTCGTCAGCTGCCGGTGTCCGATCACAGATTTCTCGGCTGACACTGCCGCCCTGCGACGGCAGCAGCGCCAAACACCGGTCGCGGTCGAAGCGATCGACGCGCTCGCGCGTGTAGTAGAAGCCGGTGCCGTCGGGCAGCCAGACCGGTGACAGATCAGACCCGGTGTTGAACGTGAGCCGAACGAGCGCGCCGGTTCCGGGTGGGCCATCAGGCGTATACGTGCCAGGCCGAAGCGGAGGCTCATGGCTGCAAGCGCTGGCGATCACGGTCGTGACGAGCACTCCATATCTCATACGCCCTGCATACGCCCGGCAAGCTCCTTGACCAGCTTGGCGGCCACAAAAGAGGTCAGTCCGCGAGGGTCGAGCTCCGGGTTCAGCTCTACGACATCCGCACCGATGAGGGACACCTCGAGGCCATGGATCAGGGTCAACACCTCACGCACCGTCAATCCACCCGGCTCGGGATGCGCCACCCCGGGGACGTGTGCCGGATCCAGACCGTCCAAGTCGATGGACATGTAGACCGGATAGGCGAGCGATGGCCGTCGCCCACGCACCCAGGCATCCATGTCGATCACCTCCACGCCAAACCGCTCAGCCTGGGCCCGTTGCCCGCCATTCATCGTGCGAATCCCAACCTGGACCAGCTCGTCCACCAGGCCATCCTCGAATGCGCGCGCGAACGGGCAGGCGTGTGAGAAGCGATCACCCTGAAACTCGTCGTAGAGATCGGGATGCGCGTCGATGTGCAGGACGCTCAGGTGCTGATGGTGCGGACGGACGGCGCGCAACACGGGGTACGTGATCGAATGGTCGCCGCCCAGGACAATGGGCCGGCCGCCCGCGGCCAGAACCGCTGCAACTCCCTCCTCGATCACCTGGCGGGCCCGCTCGGGATCGGGCAGGCTCAGGTCGCCGGCGTCAGCCAGCGCGCCAGGAACCCCGAGATCGACGAGTCCCTCCGTCCATGAATTGCCCGCGGGGGACGCGAGCGCAGCCCGAATGGCCGGCGGTCCGGCAGCCGCCCCGCGACGGAACGAGGACGCGGCGTCAAAGGGAACGCCAAGCAGAGTAGGCGGATGGTGGGTGGGCATGGACCGAGTAGGCTAACCCTCACACACCCGGAAGCAACCGCCGCACGCTTCGCAGGACGCGCCGGACAGAAACCCAACGACTCCACTCGCCGCGAAACGGCTTCGGGACGTAAGGGAACAATGCGCGGGCACGCGCGCCCCGGTGCCCCCAGCGACGCGCGCTGGCTAGCGAGCGAAAGATGACGACCGAGCGAAGCCCGAGCGCGAACGCCAAGTGGGCAAAGCCGCTGTCGTTGCCGATGAACAGATCGGCTGAGGCGAGCACTGGCAGCGCGTCAGCCAGCGGCAGCTGCACGAGGCGCAGATTATCGCGTACAGGAAGGAAGCCACTGGCGGAGAATTGTGGCTCTTCGCCGCTCAAGAAGAGCAGTACGACAACGGACTCTCGTTGGGTCAGGGCAATGATCAGCTCGGAGAATTTCTCCGCGGGCCACAGCTTCCCAGGCGCGCCGGCTCCGGGCTGGATGGCAATGACCGTGCTTCCGGGCATTCGCAGGCCCCGCCGAACCGTCTCCTGGTCTGCCGTCAGTGACAGGTCCATGCCTCCCACGGTCCGCAGGTCGGGAAACAAGCCGCGGAGCTGCTCGAAGCGGACCTGAACAACCTGTCCCCGCCAATGGCGTTGGGTCGGTGCCGTGATCCAGGTAGGTCGTCCCGCCAGAGGAAGCGCGCGGCTCCAAGCCCCGGCCTCTGCTTCTGTGTTCCACACCCACGTGGTGTTGCGGTCCCGGAGCCATGCGAGACGCTGGTCGGCGCTGAGCCCGGTGAGCGGCCGGTGGTCGAGGATGGTCGCGGCGTCTCGCAGATTGGCAGCGAGGGGGAACAAGCCCGGCGCGAGGAGCTCCACACGAAGCTCGGGATGAGCCGCGCGCAGGGCCCGCAGGCTCGGGACCATCGTCAGGGCATCGCCGATGCCGCGCTCGGCGATGGCCAGGAAGCCGGGCCGATCGAGGTCCCCGCCCATGGCGCCCAAGCCTACCGTATCTTCGACACAACAGCCATGCACGTCACCGAGCTGCAACCGGCACCGGGCTACGAGCACGTGCTCCTGGCCGAGGATCCCGCCGCCGGATACCGCGGGTTCATCGCCCTGCACTCGAGTCGGTTGGGTCCGGCCGTCGGTGGGACGCGCCGCTGGCGCTATCCGTCCGATGAGGCCGCGCTGTCGGACGCGCTGCGACTGGCGCGGGGCATGTCGTACAAGAACGCGCTCGCGGGACTGCCCATGGGTGGCGGGAAGGCCGTCATCCTCGCCGACGGAGACGTCGCTTCACGAGTCGCGTTGTTCGAGGCGCACGGGCGATTGGTGGAGTCACTGGGCGGACGCTACATCACAGCCGAGGACGTGGGGACATCGCACGAGGATATGGCGATCGTGCGGCAGGAGACGCGTTGGGTCGCCGGGTTGAGCGATCCATCGCCGGTAACGGCGCGTGGTGTATCGCGCGCTCTGACTGCCGCGGCCAAGCATCGTTGGGGTTCCGACGACCTGTCCAACCGCACGGTGGCGATCCAGGGCTGCGGGCACGTCGGCGCATCGCTGGCGGCGCAGCTATCCCAGCTCGGAGCGCGACTCGTGGTGTGCGACGTCGACGGGACACGAGCCCAACAATGCGCGGCCGCCTGTGATGCGAGGGTGGTCCCGCCTGACGCCATCTACGACCAACCCGCCGACATCTACGCGCCGTGTGCGCTCGGAGCCACGCTCAACACGTGGACGATCCCGCGCCTGCGCGTCGCCATCGTCTGCGGGGCCGCCAACAATCAGCTCGCGCTGGCCGCCGATGCCGCCGACCTGGCGGCACGGGAGATCCTGTACGTTCCGGACTATGTCGCCAATGCCGGCGGAGTAATCGACGGAGCGCGGGACATCTGCGGGTGGAGTGCCGAGCGTTCGCAGGCAGCCGTCGAGGCGATGTATGACACGGTGTTGAACCTGCTCCACGTGGCCGTGGAGTCCGGTGAGACACCGGCGGCCGCGGCCGACCGCATCGCCGAAGCGCGACTCGCTCCGTGACACCGCGCGCGCGGATGGTGTGGCGCATCGCCTGCGGGGTTTCCGCCGCGGCGTTGATCGCGCTCACGGTATGGATGGTGGTCCCACTCCCACCCGCGCTCGCCGCTCCGGGACCCGTGCCGACGTTGGTGCTGCTGGACCGGCACGGGCTCTCATTGCGCACCACGCGCGCCGAAGCCGGAGCCCGTGGCGGCTGGACCGGCCTGGCCGATCTCGACCCGAAACTGTTGCAGGCGTTTCTCGCGGTCGAAGATCGCCGCTTTTATGATCACGCCGGGGTCGACGTGCGGGCGTTGGGTCGCGCGCTGGTGCAGGACCTGCGCGCGAGAACCGTCGTCTCCGGCGGATCCACGGTCACCATGCAGCTGGCCCGGCTGCTGCGCGGCACGCCGCGAACGCTGTCCGGGAAACTGCGCCAGATCGCCTGGGCGCTGCGACTCGACGGGCATCTCGACAAACAAGCGATCCTCGAGCAGTACCTGAACCGGGTCCCGCTCGGCCAGGGCACGGCCGGCGTGACCGCCGCCGCGGGCCTGTACTTCAGCGCCGACCCGAGGAACCTCAGTCTCGGCCAGGCGGCCCTCCTGGCCTCGCTCGCGCATGCCCCTTCGCGCGACAATCCCCTCGTCGATCCCGGCCGCGCGCGCGCGCGCCGGGCGTTGGCCCTCGACCGTATGGCTTCGCTGGGATACGCGCGACCCGAAGACGTCGCCCGTGCCAACGCGGAGCCGGTCCTCACGCATGACCCCGGCACTCCGTTCCTGGCTCCGCATTTCACCACGCGCGTGCTGCAATGGGCGGACGATGGCGGCGCGCCGCCCAGCGGCGAATGGCAAACCACGCTCGACCTCGGCCTACAGACCGCGCTCGAAGCCGAGGTCCAGCATACCGTGGACGTGCTCGCCGAGCGTGGAGTCGCGCACGCCGCCATCGTGGTGCTCGACAACGCCGGCGGCGATGTGCTGGCCTGGGTCGGCTCACCCGATTTCTTCGCCGATACCGCCGGCCAGGTCGACATGGTCGTGAGTCCGCGCCAGCCCGGTTCGGCGCTCAAGCCGTTCCTGTATGGGCTCGCCTTCGACCGCGGCCTCACGCCGGCCAGCGTGCTCCCCGACCTCCCGCGCACGTTTCAGACGACGCTTGGTCCCTATCGACCGCGCAACTACGACCGGGTGTTCCACGGTCCGGTGCGGGCGCGCGACGCGCTGGGCAGCTCCTACAACGTCCCGGCGGTCGATCTCGCCGAGCGCGTCGGCGTGGCGAGCCTGCTCGCCACACTGCACGACGCGGGCTTCAACACCCTGAATCACAGCGCGGAGTATTACGGACTGGGATTGTCGCTGGGGAACGGGGACGTGACGCTACTCGAGATGGCCAACGGCTACCGTGCCCTCGCCAACGGGGGCGTGTGGCGGCCGATACGATGGAAAGCGACGGCCGATGAATCGACGGAGGAGGAACGTCGCGTGATGTCGCGCCAAGCGGCCACACTGGTACTGGACATCCTGAGCGATCCCGTGGCGCGCCTGCCCAGTTTCGGAGCAGAAACACCGCTCGACCTGCCCTTCAAGGCCGCGGCCAAGACGGGCACGAGCCGTCACTTCACCGACAACTGGGCCGTGGCGACGACGAGCGGGTTCACGGTCGCCGTGTGGGTGGGCAACTTCAGCGGGCGGCCGATGCAGGGGGTCGGCGGGATCACGGGCGCCGGCCCGCTGCTGCACCGCGCCGCCCTGCTCGTCGCCCAGCGGTACCCGCCCGGGACGCTCCCGGCGCCAGCGCAGGCGGGCGCCGTTGCTGTCCGCGTATGCCGCCTGTCGGGGCTGCGCGCCGGCCCTGAGTGCCCGCCGATGAGCGAGTGGTTCATGCCCGGGACCGAGCCGACACAGCCGTGTGACTGGCATCGGGCCGGCCGGGTCATCTTGCCGGTGGAGTACACGGAATGGAAAGGGTCGGAACCCGCGGTGAACGGGTGGGTTAACCCCGGGGCCGCGCCCCGGGGCTCTCAGGATACCGAAACCTTCCGAATCTTGAGTCCCCAAGACGGAGACCGGTACTCGCTCCCGGTGGGCGCTGACGTGCGCTACGCCACCATTGCTCTGCGCGCCGCTGGCGGCGACGGCTCGCCCGTGCGCTGGTTCGTCGATGGTCGCGAGTGGCGCGATGAGCGCTGGCGCCTGGCGCCGGGGCGTCATGTCATCCGCGCCGTGACGGTGCGCGGCGCGAGTGACGAAGTCCAGATCGAAGTGAAATGAATTAAGGAGAGCCCATGACCGTGCTGCACCTACTGCTGACTGCTGTCCTGCAACAACCCACCTCGGCTCCGCCTGCGGCGATTCCGTCCGGCGTCGCGGACACCTCCCCGTTCCGCCGCCTGGTACTGCCGGCCCCGAACGAGTTTCGCAGCGGATCGGGCGCACCCGGGCCGCGCTACTGGCAGCAACGGGTGAACTACACGATCACGGCGACGCTCGACACCGCAACCCACACCGTGTCCGGCCGGGAGACGATCCGCTACACAAACCACTCACCCGACAGCCTGCGTTACGTCTGGTTCCAGACCGACCAGAACATCTATGCGACGGGGAGTCGCGGCAGCTTCATCAATCCAGCCGACGCCCGCTGGTCGGCCGGGAATTTCCGGGGCGGCTACACGATCAGCGGCCTCGTGGCGTTGCGCGGCACCGAGCCCGGACACGGCGATACACCGGTGCGGCGCACGCCGCTCGCGACGACGCCGAACGGGACCACGCTCCGGGCCGATCTGGACCGGCCGCTGCCGCCGGGCGGATCGGTGACCATGGAATTGACGTTTTCGTTCCAGGTGCCCGAGCACGGGTCGGACCGGATGGGCCGGGAGCGGTTCCCGGAAGGGTGGCTGTACGAAATCGCCGAGTGGTTTCCGCGGCTCGCCGTCTACGACGACCTGCGCGGCTGGAATACCGAGCAGTACCTCGGCCAGGGCGAGTTCTACCTCGAGTATGGCGACATCGATTTCGCGTTGACGGTACCGCGCAACTTTATCGTCGCGGGGAGCGGAATCCTGCTCAATCCCCTGGAGGTCCTCACCGCGACGCAACGGCAGCGCCTGACGCGGGCGCGGACCTCGGATTCCACCGTGGCGATCGTCACGGTCGCGGAAGCCGGCCAGGCCGCGAGCCGGCCCAGCGGCATCTCCCCCACCCTCACGTGGCGATTCAGCGCCAAGAATGTGCGCGACGTGGCGTGGGCCGCGGCGCCGAATTTCGTGTGGGATGCGAGCGGATGGAACGGCATCCTGATGCAATCCTACTATCCGCCCGAAGCGGATCCCGACTGGCACAATTCGACGGTCTACGTGCGGCACACCATAAAACACTATTCCGAGAAGTGGTTCCGCTACCCGTACCCGACGGCGATCAACGTGGCGGGACCGGTGGGCGGGATGGAATACCCGATGATCGTGTTCTGCTCTCACCGCGCCGGCGCCGAGCGCCGCGCCCTGTTCGGCGTCACGACGCACGAGCTCGGCCATCAGTGGTTCCCAATGGTGGTCGGCTCCAACGAACGACTCTACGCCTGGCAGGATGAAGGCTTCAATACGTTCATCAACATCTATTCGGGCCGGGCCTTCTACGGCGGCGACGGGCCGGGGGCGCGAGGGCAGGCCGACCAGTGGGCCGCGTTTGCCGTCACCGGCCGCGACGTGCCGCCGATGCTCCCCGCGGACCGCGTCCCGCGACCGCTGCTCGGGCAGGCCGCGTACAACAAACCCGCCACGGGACTGTACCTGCTGCGGCATCAGATTCTCGACGACTCAGCGCGGTTCGACGCCGCGTTTCGGGAGTACATCCGTCGCTGGGCGTTCAAGCATCCCACGCCCGCGGACTTCTTCCGGTCCATGGAGGATGGATTGGGTGAAGACCTGTCGTGGTTCTGGCGCGGCTGGTTCTACCGGAGCGACGTCGTCGACCTGGCGGTGGATTCCGTGACGGTCACCGCAGACAGCGCCGGCGCGAAGATGGCGCGCACCTATCTCTCGAGCCCAGGCCAGCTGCCGATGCCGGTGAATCTCACGTTCACCTTCGCCGACAGCTCGAGTGTGTCGGCGCGGCTCCCGGTGGAGATCTGGTATCTGGGGAATCACTCCGTTGACCTGCGCTCAATCCCGGGTGAGCTCGTGAGGGTCGAGATCGACGCGCGGCACGGGATTCCGGATGTGCGAAGAGAGAATAATGTCTGGATGAAATCGCAATAACGCACGGAGCACAGAGCAGTCCACGATGGGTGCTGCTCTGTGCTCCCTGCTCCGTGCTCACTTCAGGTACTGATCGATCCAGTCCTGCACGACGCCCCACCAGATGCGCCGGTTGCGGGGCTTCAAGACCCAGTGCCCCTCGTCGGGGAAGTACAGGAACTTGGACGGCACACCGAGCTGCCGGGCGGCCGTGAACGCCTGATAGCCTTCCGACAGGTCGACCCGGTAGTCGAGCTGCGAGTGCACGATCAGCATCGGCGTCTTCCAGTTCTTGACGAAATTCAACGGGGACCACTTCTCGTACATGGGGCGATTGGCATACGGGGTCCCACCGAATTCCCAGTTCACGAACCACAGCTCTTCGGTCGATCCCGCCATGCTGACCGGATTGAACACCCCGTCGTGGGCCACGAGACATTTGAACCGCGTGGTGTGACCGGCGATCCAGTACACCAGGTAGCCGCCATAGCTCGCGCCCGCCGCGCAGACGCGCGTCCCGTCCACGTACGGCAGTCGGGCCACGACGTCGAGACCTTTCATGACGTCCTCGTAGGCGGCGCCGCCCCAATCCTGTGACACCGCGTCCGTGAACGCCTGCCCGTAGCCCGTGGACCCGTGCCGGTTCACGACGGCGACGACGTAGCCGCGCGCGGCGAACATCTGGTAGTTCCAGCGCGCGTGCCAGAGGTCGAGCCATTCGGTCTGCGGCCCGCCGTGCAGCAGATAGATGACCGGGTATTTCTTCGCCGCATCGAAGGCGGGCGGCTTCTGCAGCCAGCCGAACACCGAGTCGCCCCGCGCCCCCACGAACCCGAACTCCTCGAGCGGTGACAAATCGAGTGCCGCGATGGCGGCGTCGCTGTGGTGCGTCAGGGCCTTCCCGCCGGTCCACACCTCGGCCGGGTGGGTATCGCTCTGGTGCAGGTAGATCGTCAGGACGTCGTCGCTGCCGATGTTGGGATTGGTGTTCACGCCCCCGGCGGCCGCGCTCGCGTGCCGGAACGACGGGATGTCGATGCGGTGAATGTTGATCCGGCCCCGCTCTTCGATCACCGCGAAGATGCATTTCGAGTCGGGACACCAGGTGTAGGACCCGACGGACAGCGTCCATCCCGCCGTGGCATCGACGGCGGCGCCGCCCCCCCGCGGCATGAGCATCAACCGCTGGCGGTCCGCCTCGAAATTCGCGCGTGGCATCGACAGGAACGACAGCCACTTGCCGTCTGGCGAATACCGCGGCGTGTTTTCCGCGCCCCGCATCGCCGCGGTCACGTTCTTCCAATTGGACACGTCCCCCGTCCCTGCTCCGCCGTCCCTCGGGATGAGGTAGATGTCGACGTTGGTGTTGGTCGCGACGACGTCATCGCCGTGCATCGCGACGGCGATCTCCTTGCCGTCCGGGGCGATGGCGACGTCCCCGTCGCCGCCCGTCGCGATCGTCGGCACATCGTGATCCACCGGCGTGAGGTCGGTCGCCTTGCCGCTCGTCGCATCGACGGCGAACACGTGCTGTCGATGACCGGCCCGGAAATCGTCCCAGTGGCGCCAGAACAGCTCGGTCCAGATGCGCGCGTCGGTGGCGTAGTCGCCATTGCGGCGATCGATTTCCTGCTCGGCGGGCCATTTCACATCCACTACCGCGATGAGGCTATTCCCGTCCGGATTCCAGTAGATCTCTCCCACGCCGTCGGCAATGGTGGTGAGCTTGCGGGCTTCGCCCCCGGCCGGTGAGAGCAGCCAGATCTGCGGGCCACCCTGGCGCGACGAAATGAAGGCGAGGGTGCGGCCGTCCGGTGACCATCGGGGTGAGCGGTCCGAGCCTGGCCCTTGAGTCAGCTGGCGGGTCTCTCCACTGGCCACGTTCAGGAGCCAGACGCGTGCGATGCCGCGGTTCTCCATCAGGGACGGCGTGGAAACCGTGTACGCCACCCAGTGCCCATCGGGAGAGAGCTGCGGGTCGGACACGACCGGCAAGCTGATGTAGTCCTCGAAGGTGATGGCGCGTTTCTGCGCTGAAAGGCCGGGAAGGGGGAAGAGGGAAGGGGGAAGGGTCAATACAAGAAACAAGCGCAGGGATCGCATGTCAGTAGTCCGGGTGGGTGATGATTGCTTTGACGAGGTCGTCGAAGACGCGCGACTCAGGGCTGACGTCTCCCGCATCGTTGGTGTGCACGTTCCAGGCGCACAACTCCTGCAGCGCCGTGGCTTCCTCATAGGTGAGATGCAGCAGGTGTCCGGTACCGTCGCGTGCCGGTTGCGCCGCCTCGAGCACCCGCTTCAGCACGTCGGGAAGGTGTTTGGCGTTGCGAACCGCTTCGAGCTGCGCGGGCGTGATCGCGAGATCCATGGACTCCCTTGCGAGGCCGGAGGTTGCGCCAAATCTTCCCTGCTCCACCCCGAAACGCCAGGCACCCAATGCCGCGCACGGAGTTCATCGCCACCGGGTTCTATGTTCCGCCACGCGTTGTCGGCAACGACGAGCTGTCGCGCCTGATGGACACGTCGGACGAATGGATCATCCAGCGCACCGGCATCAAGGAGCGCCGCTGGGTGGAGCCGGGAACGACGTGCTCCTCCCTGGCCGCGGCCGCGACCCACCAGGCGCTGGAACGCGCGGGGATGGCGGCGACCGATCTCGACTGCATCATCTTCGCGACCGCGAGCCCCGATCATTTCTTCCCCGGTAACGGCTGTTTCTTGCAACGGCTGCTCGAGGTCCCCGACATCCCCGCCCTGGATGTCCGCGATCAGTGCACCGGCTTCCTCTATGGCCTGTCCGTGGCCGACGCCTGGGTTCGCTGCGGCCAGTACAAACGGGTGTTGCTCGTCGGCGCGGAGATCCAGTCGCCCGGACTCGACCCGACGACAGCAGGTCGGGATACCGCGGTCATTTTCGGCGACGGCGCCGGGGTGGCCATCCTGGGGCCGACCGACGACCCCAAGCGCGGCGTGCTGTCGACCCATTTGTTCAGTGATGGCCGCGCCGCGGAAAAACTCTGGATGGACGGCCCCGGCCTTTCCCACGTGCCTTGGATCTCGGCCGAGATGCTGGCGGACGGCAAAGCGCGTATCAAGATGGAAGGCCGAGAGGTGTTCAAGAGCGCCACCACCAAGATGCCGGAGTCCGTGCAGCAGGCGCTGCAACAGAATGGGCTGACGACCGCGGACATCAAGCTCCTCATCCCACATCAAGCGAATCTGCGCATTTCCGAGATGGTGCAGAAGCAGCTGGGCCTCCGCGACGACCAGGTGTTCAACAACATCCAGCGGTATGGCAACACCACCGCGGCGTCGATTCCCATTGCGCTGCACGAGGCTCTGGACGAGCAGCGCCTGGCACGCGGCGACCTCCTGATGCTGACGGCGTTCGGGTCGGGATTCACCTGGGGCAGTGCGGCGATACGCTGGTAGCTGTCGGCTGTCAGCTGTCGGCCTTCAGCTCTTTCAGCAGGCGGGCGGCCGACTCCGCCCCAGGCGTGCCCGGGTAGTGGTCCCGGAATCGCGCCAGCTCCACCTTCAGGCGATCGTTCCGCTGCTGCTTTCGATACAGGTCGATCAGCCCATTGGACGCCCGCATCGCGTGACCGCGATCGGGCTCGTGGCGTCTCACTTCCAAATAGAGCTGCTCGGCGCCGCTCGGGTCATCAAGGTGTTTCTCCAGCACGTCGGCAAGTCGCAGCCGGGCTTCGTTGTCGTCCGGCTCGACCGTGAGATGATCGCGGAAATACTCCGCGGCTTCCCGATACTGGCCCCGGACGAGCATCACATCCTGTCGCGGATAGGTGCGCGGCGGCGCGATGTCGCCTGCGGCGTACAGGGTTCTCTCCAGGCCGACGGAGGCCCGGCTGGTTCCATAGTAGATCGCGACTACCCCAAGCACCGTGATCGGGATGTTGAGCACCAGCAGCACCAGCATGAGCCAGGCGGGGATGGCCCCCTGGTGATTGAGGAACCCCCAGAGAGCCGAAAGCATGATGAAACACGGCGGTGCGAACAGGACCGTAATACGAATGAGCTGAGCCCGCTCGGCGGCGTCCATGGCGTTCCAGAGCTGGCGCACGAGGCCAGATTTGCGTTGGAAACCAGAGCGCCGCAAGTTGCGTAGGTCACCTGCTGTCACGAATTTCTCAGGAGCTTCGTATGATCGGCCTGTTGCTTGGAGCTGCGGCGTTGGGTGGTGGTTTCGTTGCCGCCCGTAACTTTGTGAAGCGGCGGTTGCGTTTCGTCGACGGCGCGCAAAAGTCTTCGGCGCCAGTCGTCGCCGGGGTCGTGGCCACTGCGGCCGCGCTCCCCGTCGCGGTGTTACCGGTCATCTCGATCCCCATGGCAATCGCGTTTGGTCTGGGAGTCGGCACGGGCTGGGCGAGCGGGCAGCGAAGCCCTTCAGACACCTCGTCGTAGCGGCCGCAAACTGCGGCGCCGCCGCATCGTGCGTGGCCGCCCGGGCCCCCAGGCCTCCGGCTTCGCTCGAATAAATCCGCCTCGTTTGCTACTTTATTCCGGTCTCGTGGCTGACGTGGCTCTCGCCCGCCAGCCATTCGTCCGTCCCCGTCGTTTCATGCACCACCGTCCCAAGCAGGGGGTTGAAATGCATCGAGTCGCGGTAGCCGTCGGACTAGCACTGGCCGTCCTTGCGCCGACCGCGCGCGGTCAGGAGAACCAGTGGCGCACCCAGGTCGAGGGGTATCTCAAGCGCGCCGCCAAGACACTCAGTGATCGCGGGTACGACCAGACCCACGACACGCAGATCGGATCGTTGCGCGATGACGAAAACGATTCGTTTACGCTCACGCTGCACAGCGGCACGGCGTACGCGCTGGTCGGCGTGTGCGACAACGATTGCAGCGATCTCGACATGGTGCTGTACGACGCTGACGGGGGTCAGGTCGATTCGGACGTGCAGACGGACGATGTGCCGATTGTGCAGGTCACGCCGCGCGAGACCATGCGTTACCGGGTGAAGGTGATCATGGCGACGTGCAAGACGAATCCCTGCTGGTACGGCATCGGGGTTTACGGGAAGTAGAAACAAAGGGCGTGGTGAGTGGTTGGTGGTACGTACCACACACCACTCACCACGCATGTTTGCGTGAGTCTCCCACCCTCACCGGAGCACCCATGCTGACCCTGCTCCTAACCCTCCAAGACGACGAGGCCGTCGCCCCCGTCTTCGGCGACTTCATGCAGCTGGTCCCGCACTGGGGCTTCGTCGTCATCCACAGCACGCTGATCCTGGTGGCGTTCATCCTCTCCCGGAAAACGCGCAACGCCGGCTTCGCCGCGGCGTCGTCCGGGTTTCTACTGTTCTGTCTGGCCGAGCTGAGCTACATCACCTATCACCTCGGCTTCACGCATTTCCTGTTCGCGCACACCATTGCCGAGGTGCTGGACATTCTCGCCTTGGTGACGATCGGCGTCGGACTGTCGCGGAAGCGCTAGGGCCGTTCCAACTAGCTCAGAGTAGTCATTACGTTCGGTTAACCAAGGTGGAACGGCCCTAGGCGAGGCTGACCCGGACGTTCCCGGGCCGGAATTCCACGATTTCCGGCCGTGCTACGCCGGTGGTGACGTAGGGATCCTCCGCGACCGCCCGCTCCAACGTGGCCCGGTCAGGCGCCGCCGCCACGAACAGTCCTCCCACGGGAGGGTCGCGCCGGGCCCAGGCCAGGATCGTGCCCTGCGCCGCCAGGCGTTCGAGATGGGCGACGTGCTCCGGGCGGACGGCATCCACTTCCGCCAACGGCTTGGTGAAGTGCATCAGCACCGCGAACAGCATGGCGTCCTCGTACCCCGGGCAGGACCGGACCGGGAGCGGCGGGTAACGGACGAATCGGTGGTCGGTCTCGGCTCGCGTGCAGCGGAAGAACACCGAGCCTCGGGCGTTGGTCGACACGCGCTTCCAGCGGCAGCGCAAACACAGCCCCACGCGGTCGTCCACACCCCAAATTAACGCCCACGCCATGGCCCTGAGCGGGGGGAGCCTCCTATCTTGGGACTCGTGACCGGCGATTTCGACCCCGGGCTCCTCCCTCCCGGCCTCCTCGAAGGCTACCTCAAGAGCGTTCAGGGCCAGGTGGACCTGATTGGGGGCCTGGCGGACCGTCTCGTCGCCCGTGGTGACGACCCGGACGTCTTGAACGAGCTGCGTCGCGAGACCCACAAAGTGCGCGGGTCCGCGGGATCCTACGGCTTCGCCGGGGCGACTGAAGTGGCGGCCGAAATGGAGGAGCTGGCCAAGGCGTGGCTCGCGGGGCAAGGCGTTCCCGCCGAGCGCGGCACGGCGGCCCGGTTGCTCGTGGCGCGCCTCCGTGCGGCCTTCGGTCCACTCCCCGCCACCACCACCCTGCCGGACGTCTTCATTATCGAAGACGACACGGCGTTGATCGAGTTGTTCGAGTACGGCCTCGCGGCGCGCGGCTATACCAGCCGGGTGCTGCGCAACGGTCGCGAAGCTCTGGATGCGCTGCTGGCCCTCGTGACGGGTGACGCGCACCCGCTGCTGCTGCTGGATGTGGATCTCCCCGGGCTGGACGGGTACTCCCTCTTTCACATGCTGCAGCGCGATCGGCCCGGCGTGTTCCGGGTGGTGTTCCTCACGGTCCACGGCGGCGAAGATGAACAGCTCCGCGCCCTCGAAGCGGGCGCGACCGACTACCTTGTCAAACCCGTGAGCTTGCGCGTCGCTCTCGAGAAGATTCGCCGCTGGGTCGGGCGGTGACCGCGCAGAACCTGCTGATCGTCGTCGCCCTGATCCAGGGCGTGTTGTTGGTCGGGCTGATGCTCCTGATCCTCATCAATCGGTGGGTACGCGAATGGGCGCGGACGCGCCTGCTCCCGCGCCGCGCGGTGCTCGACGCCGCCATGCGCGGGTGGGCCATGGGGGAGACGGATGCACGGTTCGTGATCCGAGCGCTCGAGGACCTGCCCCAGACCGCAGCGGTCGAGTCGCTCGTCGCCTGGGCGGCCCGCGTGTCCGGCGAGCGCTGGCGCACCTTGGCCGTGGAGCTGGTGCCCCGCCCCTGGGTCGCTCGATTGCGACAGGCGGCGCGCTCGCGGGCGTGGTGGAAGCGACTCCGGGCCGCGCGGTTCCTGTCGGTCGTGTCGGCACCGGAGGACCTCCACATCCTCGGGCGCCTGCTTGAGGATGACCATCCGGCCGTTCACATGGCGGCCGCGGCTGCTTTGGAACGGGCCCCGGAGCCATCCCTCGTCGCCCTGGTCCTGCAGCGCGTGCCCCACATGACGTCACCGGTCCAGGCGTATTACGCCGCAGTCCTGCGAACGGCCCACCCCATGGCGGTTCCTTTGCTGGTCGAGCGGTTGTCGGAGGTGTACGATCCAGCACTCTCGCGCCTGGTCGAATTCGCAGGACGCCTGGGCGACGCCGGCCTGCGCGAGCCCATCACGACCCTCGCCGATCACCGCAGCGTGGAAGTGCGCGTTCAGGTCGCCCGTGCGCTCGGAGGCCTCCCGCACCCCCGGTCCGTCACCGCGTTGCGGGCGCTCGCCACCGACGCCGCCTGGGAGGTCCGTGCCCAAGCCACGCGCTCGCTCGGCCGCATCGCCGATCCGAGCTCCCTGGACCCGCTCAAAGCCCGCCTGGTCGACGCCGAGTGGTGGGTTCGACTGCGCGCAGCCCTGGCGCTCACCCGGCTCGGGGCGTCGGGTCGCGATGTATTGCTCGCCGCCGAAATCGGACCGCAGGCCGATGCGCGCTACGTCGCCCGACTGGTCCTCGGGCTGTCCGCGCAAGCCTTGGCGGAGTTCGCGGCGTGAGTGAGTGGATCGCTCTGATCGATGGGAGCATCCTCGTCTACTTCGTCATTCTGAACTCGTTCTACGCTTTGCTCCTGGTGCTCGCGATCCCGGAGATCTGGGAAGAAACGCGGCTGGCGGAAGACGACGACCTGCTGCGGCTGCTGCAGACAGACGCGCCACCACCGATCTCGATTCTCGTCCCCGCCCATAATGAGAGTGTGACGATCGAAACCAGCATCACCGCGATCCTCACGCTCGATTACCGGACCTATGAAGTGATCGTGATCAACGATGGCTCGACGGACGATACGCTCGATCGGTTGCACGACGCCTTCGACCTCTATGAAGTGCCCCGCATTTATCCGGAGACGCTCACGACGCGGCCGATTCGCGCCCTGTATCGTTCGCGCACGCGGCCGCGCCTGTTCGTGATCGATAAGGAGAATGGCGGCAAGGCCGACTCGCTCAACGCCGGCATCAACGCGAGCCGCTGGCCGCTCGTCATCGCGGTGGACGCCGACACCTTGATCGAGCCGGATGCGATGCTGCGGCTGACGCGGCCGTTCCTGCTCGGGCAGCGCGTTGCCGCCGTCGGGGGCACGGTGCGTGTGGCCAACGGCTCGGTGATCGGCCACGGCCGAGTGCTCGAGCCCCGCGTTGCGCCCCGGTTTCTCCCTGGCGTCCAGGTCGTCGAATACCTCCGTGCATTTCTCTACGGGCGCCTGGGGTGGAATCGGCTCGGCGGCAACCTGATCATTTCGGGAGCCTTTGGACTGTTCCGCAAGGACTTTCTGCTCGAGATCGGCGGCTACAGGACCAGCAGCATCGTCGAGGACTTCGACTTGGTGGTTCGCCTGCACCGCTCGCTGCGTGACCGCAAGGTGCCCTACGTCGTTCCCTTCGTCCCCGACCCGGTCGCGTGGACCGAAGTTCCGGAATCGATCGCCGTGCTGGGCCGCCAGCGCGAGCGCTGGCACCGCGGCTTGATTCTCACGATGTGGAAGTACCGCGCCATGCTGTTCCGCCCGCGCTACGGGCCCATCGGGTTCGTGGCAGTTCCGTTCTTCATCTTCGGTGAGATGCTGGCGCCGGTCGTCGAGTTGACCGGGTACGTGGTTACGGCCATCGGCTTGTGGCAGGGCTTTCTCGACCTCTCGTTCGCCTTGCTGTTCCTGCTGGTCGCGTGGGGATACGGGATGCTGCTCTCGATCTGGGGGATCGTGCTCGAGGAAGTCGGCTTCCGGCGCTACAAGCGCTGGAGCGACCTCGGACGCCTGCTGCTGTGCGCGGTGCTGGAGAACTTCGGCTACCGGCAGCTCACCGTGTGGTTTCGGCTGCGCGCGTTTTGGTCGGCGCTGCGCTATCGCCACGTCTGGGGCCACATGGTGCGAACCGGATTCGCGTCCGCGGGAACCAGCGCACCACGATGATGGTGGTCGTCTTGGCGCTCCAAGCGTTGCCCTGTCCGCAACGTGCCGGTGCCGTGGCCGACAGCGGCTGGCAGGCGTACCGGGCGAACCGGATCGCGGTGGCCGCGGCCCGCTTTGCCGTCGCCGATTCGCTCTGTCCCGGCGTGCCCGAGATCCAGATCGGCCTCGGCTTTGTGGCGTTACGCCGCGACCGGATCGAAGACGCCGCAGCACGCTTCTCCGCCGCGCTGCGCGCCGATTCGCTGAAT
>DATFGN010000012.1:0-12087 GCA_035249405.1 Gemmatimonadales bacterium | reverse complement strand
TCCCGGGTCGTGCCGGGAACCTCCGTGACGATGGCGCGCTCGTGCCCCAGGAGGGCGTTGAACAGGGACGATTTCCCGGCATTGGGCGGTCCTGCGATCACCACCAGTGCCCCTTCGCGCAAACGTTCGCCCTCGGGGGCCGTGGCCAGCAGGCGAGTGAGCTGATCCCGCACCGTGCGCCAAGCGCGCTCGACGCGGTCGTCGCTGACGGGGCCATCATCCTCTTCGGGAAAGTCGATGCTGTAGGCGATCAATGCCTCGAGCGCGAGGATCTCGCCGCGCAGCGCCTCGAGGCGATGCGACAAGCCGCGCTCCAGCTGGGACAGCGCCCGCTGTCGCTGTGCCGGTGCGCCCGCATCGATCAGGTCGGCGGTCGCCTCGGCTTGGAGCAGATCGAGCTTGCCGTTGAGCACCGCCCGGCGCGTGAATTCCCCGGGTTGGGCCGGGCGCGCGCCCGCGGCCACGAATCCCGCCACCACGCCGGCCGGCGCCAGCAGCCCGCCGTGCGTCGAGACTTCCACGACATCCTCACCCGTGTATGAGCCGGGACCCGGAAAACACACGGCGAGGACGTCGTCCAGGGGCTCACCGTTGGTGGGATGCGACGCGCGGGCCCGAAACACGGTGCGCGGAGACTCGGGATGAAACGGATGCAGCACCCGGGCTGCGAGATCGAAGGCCCCGCGACCCGATACCCGGATCAGCGCGAGCGCCGCACGCCCCGGAGGCGTCGCCAAGGCGACGATGGGATCGGAGAGCATGCGATCATTTGCCCTGGGCGGCCAAACGGCGTTTGGAGATGAGCCATTGTTGCGGCAGGCTGATGATGTTCTGCACCGCGTAGTAGAGGTTCAGGCCCGCGGCGAGCCGGAGAAAGACGAACGTGAGCATCGCCGGCATCATGTACAGCAGCATCTTGGTCTGCGGATTAGGCGGCAGTCCCCGCTGGCCGATCTTGGACACGGCGTACATGGACAGTCCCATCACGACCGGAATGATGTACAGCGGATCGTGGCGCGACAGGTCGGGCAGCCACAGGAACGGCACGCCGCGGAATTCGATGGTATTGGAGAACACAAAGAAAAGCGCGAGCAAGACAGGCATGGGCAGCAACATCGGCAGGCATCCGCCGAGCGGGTTGATCTTGTGCTCCTTGTACAACCGCAGCATCTCCCGCTGCAGCTTCTCCGGCTCGCCCTTATAGCGAGTCTGGATGTCCGTCATCAGCGGCTGCACGGCTTGCATCCGCATCTGCGACTCCATGGCACGCTGCTGCAGCGGCCACAAGAGCATGCGTATCAACACGCCGAAGAACACCAGCACCCACCCGTACGCGAGATGCAGGCGCTCGTGCATCCAGAACAGAATCCGCACGACGACGATCGACACCGGGTGAATGATGGGCCGGAAGATGGACCAGCCGTACGGGTTGGCATCGTCGAGACCGTGGCCGAGTTGCGCGAGGCGCCGGTGCTCGAACGGGCCGACGTAGACGTCGTAGCGGAAATCGCCCGCCGGCGGGATCGCGATCGTCGTGACCACCGCGGTGCGCAGCGCGAGCGGCGAGCGCCGCGTGCCGAGCAGTCCCGATACCGGGACCGAATCGCGCGCCTGGCCGACGACGATCGCGCCGGCGAACGGACGCGCGTTCTGCTCGGGTGCGAGGACCGCGGCGAAGAAGTATTTCGATTTGACCGCGATCCATTCGAACGGCCCATTCAGCACTTCCCGCTCGCCGGGATCGAGTGAGGCGAAGGTCTTCTTCTGCGTCTTGTCTGCCTTGGTGACGACCGCATACTCCCGGGAATCGGCCAGGGCATCGGCCTCGACCGAGCGCAGGCCGTGGCCCAAATCGACCAGCAACACGCCGCCCGTGCCCCCCAGACCGTCGATGTGACCTTCAAGGGAGAAGTGGTAGTCATCCGGCCTGAACCGGTAAGTCATTGTCACCGAGCCGTTTCCAATCGGTGCGGTGAAGATGAGGTTGTTGCCTTGCCGGTTGGCTGTGTATGCCAGGTTCGCCAGGGATACCGTGTCCCCACCCAGCGCGAGGCGTGCGCCCAGAATCGGGCTCCCGGGTGGAATCAGGTTCACGGGTAGCCCCGAATCACCGTGAGCGAACGAGCGATACTGGGCCAGCTCGACCGCGACCAGCTGTGCCCCGCGCGTCGACACGCCATAGCGGACCAGGGGGCTCTCGGCCCACACGGTTTCGGCCGGCAGTGCGGCAGACGGAGGCACGATCGCCTGGGCGGCTGGCGCCGTGGCCTCGGACGGCGGAGTCGGCGCGACGGGATGGGTCGTGTCGGGCAGTGCAGGCCGTCGACTGGTCGCTGTGGGCGGGGGCTTGAACAGAATTCCCGGCAATACCGCCACGACGAGCATGAGAAAGACGGCCACGATAACGCGACGCTGATTCACGGCGGGTATCCCTACGGGACGGGGTCGAACCCGCCCGGATGGAACGGGTGACACCGCAGAATGCGCTTCAGACCGAGCCAGCTCCCGCGAAGCGCGCCGTAGCGCTCGACCGCTTCATACGTGTAGTGCGAGCAGGAAGGAGTGAAACGACACTGCGTGAACATCAAATGCGACAGCGTCAGTTGATACCCCCGGATTAGTCCCATCGCCGCGCGTCGCGGCCAGCGCGACGGCGTCATCGGGGAATCTGTGCGGTCCCGTCCGCCAATTCGGCGCGCAGCGTCGCAAACCGCGCCGTGTAGGCGGTGCGTCTGGCCCGAACTACGAGATCGACCGCTGGAAGGTTGCCGAGCAGTTCGCGGCGCAGGATTTCTCGCACGCGGCGCCGCAGGCGATTGCGGGCGACGGCGGTGAGCCCAAAGAGGGGAACAACGATGCCGATGCGCGCGCGACCCTTGGTGTTGGGCCGCCAGGCGATGTCGAACTGGCGCAGGCGTACCCGCCGTCCCGATTCCCAGCATTGCGTCAGGTCGATTCCGCGTGGCAGCCGCGCGCGTGGCGGGTACCGCTCGCCCGTCAGCGGCTCCGGTGTTTGGAGGGAAGCTGAACGGTGAGGCGCTTGCGCCCTTTCTTGCGGCGGCGGGACAGCGTTGCGCGGCCCCACTTGTCTTTCATGCGTGCGCGAAACCCATGCTTATTGATCCGCCGCCGATTGCGCGGACGGTACGTCGGCTTACCCATTCGATCCTCTCAAGTGGCCGAGAAACCTACATCTCGGTCGGAAGCGCTTCAAGGTTGACTTTTCCACATAGGGCCCGTAGTTTCGCCCCGCCCTTGCTGGACGTCCCACCCAATTCATCGCCCTTGATGGAGCTGTCAGCGAAAGACGCCTGGAAGCGCCTTTTGGATGAGGCGCGACGTGAGCTTCCCGAAGCGACGGTCCGCACGTGGCTCGAGCCGGCAGTTCCACTCGGCCTCGAGGACGGCCGGCTGCTGCTCGGTGTGCCGGATCAGTTCGCGGCGGAATGGAACGACACCAAACACGCGCCGTTGCTGGCGCGCGCCGCTGAACGCGTCTTCGGTGCGCCGACGCCGATCGTCTTCCGCGTCCTGGAAGACCGGCAGCAGCGGCCGCAGATGGACTTCTTCGTCGCGCCCAAGCCCACGCCGGC
Source organism: Gemmatimonadales bacterium (assembly GCA_035249405.1). Taxonomy (GTDB): domain Bacteria; phylum Gemmatimonadota; class Gemmatimonadetes; order Gemmatimonadales; family GWC2-71-9; genus DASTHG01. The sequence continues at coordinate 8,494 of DATFGN010000012.1, read as the reverse complement.
CCCGGCCGGAGCCACGACGCCGCTCAACGAGCGGTACACGTTCGAAACCTTCGTCGTCGGCAAGTCGAACGAGCTCGCCGCGGCGGCCGCACACGCCGTGGCGGAGGCTCCGGGGCGCACCTACAACCCGCTGTTCATCTACGGGGCCACGGGACTCGGCAAGACGCACCTGATGCAGGCCATCGCCCACGCCGTGTTGCGCCGCAACCCGGAATGGCGGCTCCTGTTCGTCGGCGCCGAGCAATTCATCAACGAAGTCATCGAGAGTATTCAGGCGCGGACCATGCCGGAGTTCCGGCGCCGCTATCGCAACGACATCGATCTCCTCCTGGTCGACGACGTGCATTTCCTCGAAGGCAAGGAAATGACCCAGGACGAGTTCTTTCACACCTTCAACGCGCTGTTCGAAGGTCGCAAGCAGATGGTGCTGACCTCCGACCGGCCGCCCAAGGAGATCCCCGGCCTCGAAGACCGGCTCATCTCGCGCTTTGAATGGGGGATGGTCGCCGACATCGGGCAGCCGGACCTGGAGCACCGGATCGCGATCCTCCGGAAAAAGGCGCACCAGGACCATCTCGAGCTGACGATTCCGGACGATGTGCTGCGCTTCATCGCCGAGCACATTCGCTCCAGCGTCCGCGAGCTCGAGGGGTGCATTATCAAGCTGCTGCTGTTCGCCTCGCTCAAGAACCGCGAGGTGACGATCGAGCTGGCGCGCGAAGCCCTGGCCGACAAGATCCGGCAGGGGGAAGAGAGTGCCTTTGCTGGGCCGGCGACGCCGAGCATCGACCGGGTCCAGGAGGTCGTGGCGCGGCGCTGGGGCGTCACGCCCGAAGGGCTCCGGTCCAAGGCACGGACCAAGACCCTCACGATCCCGCGGCAGGTCGCCATGTACCTCGCCCGGGACATGCTGGGCATGCAGCTCGTGGAGATCGGCCAGGCGTTCGGCGGCCGGGATCATTCGACGGTGATTCACAGCGTGGACAAGGTGGAACGCCAGATGATGCGGGACCGCACCTTCAAGGAGCGGATCGAAATGGCGCGGCAGGAGTTGTCCGCACTGTAGCCAACATTGCAACACCCGTTCATGTGGGCGGGCTGTATTGACGGGCAGCAATAGCCGGGCGGTGTGGAAAGGATCGGGGCGCCCACAGGCACCCCACATGAGGTGAGCGGGAGGAACGCTTAGTGGGCTCTGGAGTTTGCCATGTCGACCCACATATCCCCGATCTCTACTACTACTACTAGTATTTTATTAACAGATAGGAGTAGCATCTCTTCCATGTGGAAGTCTCAGGGACGCGAGGCATGAAGTTCACAATCACGCGGGAACAGCTTCAGGAAGGACTGACGGCGGTCGCGGCGGCCATTCCGGCGAAGACGACGCTGCCGGTCCTCTCGAACGTGCTGGTGGAAGCCACGAAGCAGGGATTGCGGCTCTCCGGCACCGACCTCGACATCGCGGTGAGCACGACCGTGGCAGCCGATGTCGATGCGGAAGGCGCCGTCACGCTCCCGGCCAAGAAGTTGAGCGATATCGCACGCGAGCTTCCGGCCGCAGCCATCCGGTTTACCGGCGCCGGTGAGCAGCGGGTCGGGATCGAATGCGGGCGCTCCCGCTTCAAGCTGCTCGGGCTCCCTCGTGAAGAGTTCCCTTCGTTCCCCGCCGTGAAGTTCGACAAGGCATGGCAGGCCAGCGCCGGGGTCGTGCACAAGCTGGTGGCGCACGTGGCGTTCGCGGCGTCGACGGAGGAAAGCCGCCCCATCCTGAACGGCGTCCTGTGGGAGCTCCGCCCCGACCGGATGCGGATGGTGGCGACCAATGGCCATCGCTTGGCCAAGATGGACGTGCCGGCGAGCGGCGGCTCCACCGCCGACTTGATCGTGCCCCCCAAGGCCCTGGAGCAAATCCGGCGCTTGTTCGGCCCCGAGGATGCGCTGGAAGTCGCCAAGAGCGACAACCACATCGGCTTTCGGGCGGGTGGGAAGCTCGTGTACTCGCGTCTGATCGAAGGGCCGTATCCGAACTACGAGCAGGTCATTCCGCGCGAGAACGACAAGACGGCCACCGTCGACAAGGCCGCGATGAGCGCGGCGCTGCGCCGCACCAGCGTCGTGGCGAGCGACCAGACGCATCGCATTCGGCTCGCCTTTTCGGGCGGGCTCGTGAAATTCTCGGTGCAGACCCCGGATCTCGGCGAAGCCCAGGACGAGCTGGCGGTGACCTACGAAGGGGAGCCGCTGGAGATCGGGTTCAACGCGACCTACCTGCTCGAGATCCTCAAGTACATGCCCACCGAGGAAGTGCGCCTGACCTTCAAGGCTCCCGAGCGCGCGGCGACGATCGAGCCCGTGGGGTGGAACGATCCGGCGAGCTACCTGGCTCTCGTCATGCCGCTCCGGCTGGTCGACTAGTGCCGTTCCAACTGTCTCTAATGCAGCGAAGGGTCGTGTGTTGAGCAAGTTGGAACGGCACTAGTCCGGCACGCTGTCTTTCACACTGTCGGTCACGCTGTCCTTGAGGCTGTCCCGGAGGCTGTCGCTGCCGGTGTCGAGCGGCGGCACCGCCAGGCTGTCCGCCATCAAGGAATCGAGTACGGGTGGCACCTCCGGCGGCGTGAACCCCGGCACCGGAATGGAATCGAACAGCTCCTCCTCCGGCGGGATGTACACATCCACGCCATGATAGCGCGCCAGAATGAGGTCGCGCCGGTGCAACATGCGCCCGGAGCGAAACGCCGGGTTTGACGACAGCGGAAACGGCAGCGTCGCGGCCAGGGCTGCGGCCTGGGCCTCGCTGAGGTTCGCCGGTCGAGTACCGAAATACCGGGTGCTCGCTGGCGACATGCCCCAGACTCCGGGCCCGAGCTCGACCACGTTCAGATACAACTCGAGGATCCGATCTTTGGGGAGCGCCAGCTCGAGCCGCACGGCCGTCACGGCCTCTTTGAGCTTGCGGAAGGGATTGCGAGACGGAGAGAGGTACAGGTTCTTGGCCAGCTGTTGGGTGATCGTGCTGGCCCCCCGCAGGCGGTCGCGTCGCTTCCACAACGTCCTGATGGTCCGTCCAAACCCGGCGCCCGGCTCGAGGCCGAGCGCGTCCCGGATCTCGTCGAAATCGAGCCCGTGATGGGTTCGGAAGCGGGAATCCTCCCCGATGATCACCATGCGCTGCAGCATGGGTGACATCACTTCGAGCGGCGTGGGCTGATAGCTCGCGCTGTCATCATGCAGCCGCATCATCGCCGTCTGCGCCGGCCAGTGCGTGCGCCACCACACGGGCGGCGGCCACACGCCGAGCAACCAGACCAGCAGCACCACCACGAGCCCTAACGCGACTCGGCGGACCACCGTACGTTTTTCGCCGATGGGCATATGTGAGAAGCTCACGGCCGCCGAGGTACTTGGCCAGGGGGGGCGAGCGCCGCTGAACCGCGGGACCTGATGGACATCGCCGCTCTCCAACAGCGTCTGCAGGCTGCGTTGGGCAAGCAGTTCACCGTGGGTCCGTTGCTCGGCCAGGGGGGCTTCGCCGTCGTGTTCCGCGCCAGGGATCACACCCTGAACCGGGATGTGGCGGTGAAAGTCATGGATACTGCCGGAGTTCCATCGCCGCTGCTCGCCGACCGGTTCGTGCGCGAGGCCCAGACCATCGCGCGGTTGGAGCATCCGCACATCGTCCCCATCTACGAAGTCGGGCAGCCCGGGGATCTCCTGTACATCATGATGCGCTGCGTCGACGGCCCGAGCCTGCGCCAGCTGCTCGGCTCGAGTCCCAACCGTCGCCTATCGGTCCGGGACGCCGCGCGCGTCGCCCGTCAGGTGGCGGATGCCCTCGCCCACGCCCATGCCGAGGGCGTCGTGCATCGCGACGTCAAGCCCGACAACATCCTGCTCGACAAGCGCGGGCACGTGATGGTCACCGACTTCGGCATCGCCAAAGCCGCTCAGGCGGCGACGGCAGCGCAGCTCACGACCGAAGGCATGATCATCGGGACCCCGCAATACATGAGCCCGGAGCAGGCGACCGGTGACGCCGTCGATGGCCGCTCCGACATCTATTCGCTGGGCATCGTCTTGTATCAGATGTTGACGGGCGGGCCACCGTTCGACGGCGATTCATCGGCGAAGATCATCGCCCAGCAGCTGACCGCCGAGCCCCCCGATATTCGGCGCCTGCGCGGCGACGTCAGTCCGGAGCTCGCCGCTGTGCTCGCCCGCATGCTCGCCAAGGACCCGGCGCGACGCTACCAAACCGCTGGCGAGGCCAGCCGGGCCCTGGTAGATGCGCTGCCGACGGCGGCGCGGGACCGGGTGCGGCCGCTGCGCGAACGGCTGCTCGCTATCGCCCTGAAATCGCTCGTCGGCTTGGGCGCGGTGGGTTGCCTGGCGGGACTCGCGTTTGTCGCGGGAGCGGTGGCCGTGTTCTGGTTCGTCCTCAGTCAGCCACCACAACTCGACACCGGATCCGACGTGCCCGACAGTTTGGCGCAGGTCCTCGTGGCCAAACACGTCCTTGGCCCGGAGGATACGGTGCAACTCGCGTTTCAACCTGGCGACCGGGGGGACTCGATCGTGTTCGTCGTCACCCATCGCCGCGTCGCGGTGTTGACGCCGCACACTGCGCGCATGTACGCGCGCGACAGCGTCGCCTACACCTTCTCGCTGCACTGGAAGGCCGGGCCGGACCTGCGCTACGTCCTCATTCTGCCTGGAGAGCGGCGCGACACCGTGTATCCGGAAATGTCCCCGCGCGGTGCGTTGCGGCTGTCGCAGCGGGTGGACGGGCTCCTGCCCGTGGACTCGATCGGCCCTTAGCGCGGCACGCGGCTCGACACGCCATACAGACTCACCGCGTCCACTTGGGCGAAATCGCCGGGAGCGGACCCGACGAGACCCACCTGATCGCCGCGCCCGACCGACAAGCCGAAGGCGAAGCCTTTGCGCCGCCATGAGCCATCGGTGTCGAGCCGGCCAATGATGCTCACTCCGCGGGGACCGGGGAGCGTCGCTCGGGCGGCCACGGAATACCCCCGCACCGCGGTAGTCCCGAGGCTGGCCTGGAGCGAGAGGGCGAGGAGATCGCCAGGAGTCCGCAGCGTGGTCGCGGGGACATACGCGACGTCCTGCCGCACGCCGCGCACGGTCGGCTGCCCGATGTTCCTGACCACGGCCCCGATCGACACCTGCGCGGCCAGCTCGTACCGGATGCCGACGTCCCAGCTCGTCCCCTTGGTCCCGCCGCGATACATCGCGACTGCTGCGCCACCGGCCACACGCTGGTATCCGCCGGCAACGCCGAGGCGGAATGTGTGTCCGTGCACGCCGCTCGTGAGATTGTCCCGCTGATATCCGAACGAAAGGCCGCGGGTGTTGAAGCCGGCAGTGACCTGACTCAACTGGCCGTGCGCGCCCGGTTGACGCACGGTGAGATCGAGATGAATCGAGGCTTCGTGTCGCGCGCCGAGACCGGCGGGATTGACCCACAGGGCCCGGGCATCGGTGACATCCGTCGCTGTGAGGTAGACGGTCGCGCGGTTTGGCACGGCCTGGGCGCCGGCCAGGCGAGCGCCGGCGACCAGCAAGAGGACGATCGCGGCCGGCTGGCCGCGCACCAGGGTCACGGCAACAGCGCCGTGACGGTCGTATTGGCGGTCTGCCGCCGGGGAATCGTGATTCCCTGGACCGGCAGATCAATAGTCATGGTGGTAGAATCGCGGGCTTCGCCACCCAGATAGCGGCCGTCGCCGGCCAGGTATTGGATTCCGCCGCCCATGCCGGTTCCGTTGATGATGAACGCCGCACCGCCCTGCTCGCCTGTGCCGTTGAACTGATACATCGCGGCGACTTCGATCCGCAGAGCGCGAATGCCGCCACGATCCTCCCACACGGTGGCGGTGCGGCGACTCTGCACGTGCGTCGTGATGGACGAGCCGCCCGACGTTTCCGTGGTGGTCGTGGAATCATTCCACGTCGTGTCGGGACGTACCCCTCCAGTGGGGAGTCGCGGGAAGAAGCTGCGGAATCGCGGTAACAGGTTGCCGAGAGTCGAAGCGGTGTTGGAATCGGACGGGATCGGGTTGGTGAACTCGCCGGTCGGCATGAGGCGACCGGTTACGCGAAACCCCTTCGCGCTCGCAAGATTGATCTGCGGGGGGATTTGACTTCCCGAATCGATCGCCACCGAGTCGACGGTGAAGCTGGCGAGGTATCCCGTGCTGTCGGCCGGCCCGGTCACCGTCGCCGTCAGATACAGGCCGTAGCCCAGGTGCATGGTGGGTGGCAGGCCGGCGAAGTCCTGTTGAATGTGGACGTCCTGCCGGACGAGATAGCGCATCCTGGCCGGACTGAGCTGCAACAGCGGAGCCCGTGCCGAAGGCCTGGCAGGGGCGGCGGACGTAGGCGCGGGCGGTGAGCCCGGGGCCCCGGAGCCCCCGGCACACGCGACGGCGCAACAGAGGGCGGCAAACCGCAGCGATCGCTTCATGATGGCGGGATCTCCTCAGGGCGCGGAACGGTCGGCCTTGGTGCGGCCGAAGATCGCCACCAGCTCGGGACCTTCATGGGAAACGCGCAACAACCTCCAGCCGCGCTTCCCCATGTCGGTTCGCCAGGCGATGAGCTTTTCCCATTCCTCGGTGGTGGTCCGGAACACGCGGAGGTCGGCCACTCGCTCCCAGTGTGCCGGGTACGGTTTACTGCCGGTCATCGAGTGGAGACAGGTGGGGCCATAAGCCGAGTTCTGTTTGGCCGCGGAGCGGCCAGATGGTCATCTCTCTGGGATGGCTGTCGCCAGCCACCTCGTGCGGCCTACCCGCAGCTCAGACGACCCGGGCCGGGTCTCGCTGCTTACTTGGCCTTGCTCCGACTGGGGGTTGCCGTGCCGCGGCCGTTACCGTCCGCGCGGTGGGCTCTTACCCCACCGTTTCACCCTTACCCTGGTTGCCCGGGGCGGTTTGTTTTCTGTGGCCCTGTCCGTCGCCTTGCGGCGCCCAGGCGTTACCTGGCAGTCTGCCCTACGGAGCTCGGACTTTCCTCGACGCATCCCTTCAGCCGATGCGCCGCGACCATCGTGCCCCACCTTCCCCACGGGGTAAGCTAGGCGTCGCTCCGGGCCGGCGGAAGCCTCAACGGTCTTTCGCCAGACGCCGCACGAGCTTGGCCAGGCTGTCGCTTGGCCCCGCTAGCAGGAATTCGCTCGGTCCCAGCCAGAAACCGTCGTGTTGCGGAAACACGGTCCGACTGAGCCGGGAAGCCCCGCCCTCGAATACCACATCGGCATCGAGCCGGAGCACGTGCAGCACGGCCGATGAGTCTCCCGTATCGAGGAGCTCCCGCGCGGCCGGATCCGGGGAGAACACGAGCGACGGCGTGCCCGGCGCCGACATTCCCTGCACCAGGCTGCGCGTGAACCAATCACTGGGCGAGCGATTCACGACCACCGCGAGCAGCAATCCCCGACGGATGCGCCGCACGTCGGATCGCAGAGCGGCGCCTCGCTGGTTGGCCACCCGGGCCACGGCGGAATCGTACGCGGCCAGCAAACCACCCTCGAGCAACGAGTCGTAGCGAGCCGCGCGGGGCACGGCGGCGAGGCGCGCGCGCCGTTCGGGCGTGCGCGTGGAGTCCGGAGCGAGCGCGCCGATCCCGGCCTTCCAGGCCGCGTCGCAAAACGGCGGCGCGCCCCACGGCTCGGTCGAGGCGTCGAGGAATACTCCAACCGCGGGAATCAGCTCGGAGCGATTCGCGGCAAACCGCGCCAGGACCCGGACGCCCGAGGCGAGCCGGCTCCACAAGGCGGGGTCTAGGGGGCAGGATTCGGCTGGCGTGCTGTCTGAGGGCACCGCGAACTCCCCGGGCTTCACGAGCGGCAGCCACCGAACGCTGGTCGCCTGCAGTCCGCCCGCCACCTGTTGCCACCCGGCGCGCAATGCATCACGCTCCCACCGGAGCGTCTTGGTAGAATCGGCGAGCGGCGCGACGTGGGCCTCGGTGACGAGCAGGTTGAACCCACCACCATCCAGTAGCCGGATCAGGGAATCGAGCGCGGCGATACGCATCAGCGGTGATGTCGCGGCCGAGAGCGCCGGGAAACTCCCCTGCAACGCCCGAATGCCTTGTCGCGTGGCCCAAGCGGGAACGGCACGGACCGGATGGGTCGGTGCAGCGGAAACGCGCCGGTCGAGGCGCTCGACGGCGACGCCCGGAGGCGGAACGGCGCGCGGGGACCGGGCCAGCACCGGGGCGGACCCGCCCTCGAGCTGCAGTGGCGTGCGCTCGCCACCAGCAGGAATCCGCGCCCACTCGGCCGGGCGACGCGTCCACCGCGCCAGCGAAACCAGAAACGTCCGTGTCTCAGCGAGCGCCGAGGAATCATTGGCGCGCGCCGCCGCCAGCGCCGACCGGGAAACCACGACGACGAGTCCATTGGCGACACGCCGAGCGGCGACGATGGTGGCATGCTCGGACCCGGTCAGGGCCAGGGCGGATGCCG
>DATFGN010000011.1:0-9710 GCA_035249405.1 Gemmatimonadales bacterium | reverse complement strand
TAGTACCCGAGGTTCGACACGTGCCGGCGATAGCCGCGCGTCGGCCGCACCAGATCGTTCAGACCGAAGCGCGGCACGAGGATGCCGCTGCGGCGCCCGGGGCGGATGTCATTGAAGATGAACGGCAACCACAGGATCGGGACGTCGCGGACGTAGAGCACGACGGGCCGCGCGACCATCAGCGTCTTGTTGAGCCATTTCACTTCGCCGGCGGCGAAGTGGTACCCCGGCACCGGGCGCTCGTCGGACGTGATGTTGCTCTTCGAGCCGTACAGTCGCGTCGAGCCCGAGTCCACGGCGAGGCCACGGCCGCGCATGTACCAGGTCGCCCCGCCCTGCTGAAAGTCGGTCAGGGCATCCATCACGGTGCCGCGTTTGAGACAGGTGTCGTAGCGCATCCCTTCGCCGACGAGCACCGTGCCCTGGTCGAAGAGCCGCGGGTCGCCGGCCGCGTCCAGGCGACAGCTCGACTCCCGGTAATGCACCGAATCGGCCTCCAACTTGGTGCCGTCGCGGTCCACCAGGGCTTCCCCCGTGAGAATGATCGTCTCGCTGTCGCCCAGCACGACGAGCGTGTCCGCGACGTATTGTGTGATGCGGAACCCCGAGAGCTTGAGGAGCGAATCGATCACCGGGTCGCTGGGAGGGAATTGGCGCGTGGGTCCCGTGGGGAGTCCGAGCTTCCGGGCGGCAGCGGAGTCGACGGGCCGGCCGGCCGCGAGCGCGGAGTCGCGGGCGCGCGCCAGGGAATCGAGCCGGGGGTTCTGCGCGGCCAGCGACCGCGGCGTGAGCGCGGACCCGACCAGAAACGCGGCGACGAGCGCCGTCGTCGCTGCGCGTGCGCGACGCCGCATCACCACCCACGAACACCAGATGCTGGCCTCGTAGAGCAACAGGAGCGGCACCATCATCATCAGCATCGACAGGGCGTCCGGCGGCGTCAAGAAGGCGGCCAGCGCCGCGGCGGCGAGCAGGGCAAAGCGACGGTTTTTCCGCAGGCCGGCCGGCGTGACGACCCCCAGAATGGTGAGCATGATCACTACGAGCGGCAGCTCGGTCACGGCGCCGAAGGCGAGGATGATCTGCGCCGCGAAGCCGAAGTAGCGGTCCGCGGTGATGATCGGCTGCAGTGCCTGATTCTGAAAGCCGAGCAGCACCGCCAAGGCGCGCGGCAGTACCAGGAAGTACCCGGCCGCCGCCCCCGCGCTGAACAGGAGGACGCCCGCACCGATCGCGGGAATCACGAGGCGCTTTTCCCGCTCGTACAGCGCCGGCGCGAGAAATGCCCACACTTGATACAGCACGAAGGGAGACGACAGCACCAACCCGACGATGAAGGCGAACTTGAGCGTGATGAAGAAGGGATCCGTCGGGCTGGTATAGTTCAGCCGCCCACCCGGGAGATGCGGCGCGATCGGGCGCATCAACAGCCCGATCACGTCGATGCGCTCCACGATGACCCAGCCGACGACGGTCGCGAGCACGACGGCCAGCAGGCTGTACAGGAGACGCCAGCGCAGCTCCTCGAGATGATCGAGGAACGGCATTTCGCCGCGGGGAGCCGAGTCGGTCACAGCGCGGGGCTAACGCCCCAGGGCTTGCAGCTTGTCGCGAGCGAGGTTGGCTTCGTCGGAGCGAGGATAGCCGGCCACGACGCGCGCATAGAAGGTGCGCGCCGCCGGCTTGTTGCCCCGCTGCTCGGCGAGTAGTCCCAGCTTGTAGAGGGACGAAGGCGCCCGCGGTGAGTTCTGGTAGCTCCTCACGACCTCCTGGTACACCGCCGCCGCTGAATCGGGGTTCTCGGGAGCGAACGATTCGCCCACATAGTAGAGGGCGTCGGCGGCACGCTCGTCATCAGGATTGAGGCGGAGGAACTCGCGGAAGCCGAGACGTGCGGTGGCGAAACTGCCGCGGCGATATTGTTGCAGGGACAGCTCGTACATCTGATCGGCTCCCAGGCCGGTCGCCGGATTCCCCGGGGCCGGAGCGGCTCCCGTCGTGTCCACCGGCGCTACCGGCGGCGGGGATGGAGTCCCGATGCGGCTGCGCAGTTCCGAGAGGCGCTGCTGGCTCTGCCCGGTTAACTCCGACAACGTGCCGAGCTGTTGCTGCACCGTCTGCAGATCGGTGCGGATATCACCCTTGATTTGCGTCAGCGCGGTTTGCTGGGCGACCAGCGACGCCTGCAGTGCGGCGAGCAGGCGCACCAGCGAATCGCGCTCGGCACGACGCGCGCTATCGGAACGGGTGAGCTCGCTGCGCAGCGCCTCGACCTGGAGCTGCACTTTCCGGACGTCGCCCCGGAGGGCACATCCGGCCAGGAGACCCAGGCCGAGGAGCCACGCTCGCGACAACGACACGCTCCTTACGGTCTCCGGAGCACGTCCCCGCCGCTCAGGATCTCGAATTCGTCCCGGCGGTTCTGCGCCCAAGAGTCTTCATCATGTCCCATCGCCACCGGGCGCTCCTCGCCGAACGACGCGGTTTCGATACGCGAGGCATCGACACCGTGACTCACGAGGTATTGCTTCGCCGCGGTCGCGCGGCGGTTGCCGAGCGCCAGGTTGTACTCATCCGACCCGCGCTCATCGCAATGCCCGCTGATGCGGATGCGCACGTCCGGGTTGGCATTGAGAATCGCGACCTTCTGATCGAGGGCCGCCGCGTCGTCATCACGAATGTTGGCGCGATCGAAATCGAAGTGGATCATGGCTGCCAGGGTGTTGCGAACCTCGGCCGCTGCCGCCGCCGCGGCCGCTGCTTCATCGGCCGCGCGCTGCCGCGCGATGCGATCCGCTTCTTCCTGCGCGCGACGAGCCGAATCCGCCGCGGCGGAATCCGCCCGTGCCCGTTCGGCCGCTGCGATCGAATCGGCGTTGGCCACCGGGGCCGGGGTCTGCGACTCGGGGCTCTTGCCGCAGGCCAACAGCATCGCGCCGAGCCCCATCAGGATCAGCGAGGGGACGCGTTTCATCTGGATGTTCTCCCAGTTCAGGGGTTGGCGGAGGCTGTCTCCGCTATTCGAGGAGACCAGGCTGGTAACCGCGCACCGCTCTGCTGCAGCAGCGGACGGATGCGCCCAGTCTCCAAGTCGATCACCCATAACTGCCGGTAGCCGCTCCGATCCGACACGAAGGCCATATGACGGCTGTCCGGCGCCCAGGTGGGGTCTTCATTCCGTCCGAGCGACGTCAACTGTCGCACCGTCCGGGTCCGAACATCGAGCACAAACACTTGCAGAGTCCCGCCGACATCACGATGGAAGGCCACCGACTGCCCGTCCGGCGACCAATCCGGCGCATTGGACGACCCCGTGACCCCGTAATCGAACGGGGCGAACAGCTGCTGGTCGGTACCGTCCGCGCTCATCACATACACTTGCGGCAACCCGGGACGCGTCGACACAAACGCGATGCGATGCCCGTCCGGGCTGAAAGTCGGTGACAAGTTGTCCGAAAAGCCGCCCCTGGTCAAGCGCTGTAAACAACAGTTTTCGCGCGCGTTCACTGCATAGACGTCGGTGCCTTCTTCGGTCGCGCGACTGAAGGCCAGGGTGCGCCCATCGGGGGAAAAGGCCGGCGTGAAGTCGAGCGTCGACCCGGTGGAGAACACCGTGACGCGCCGGCGGGTGCCCACGTCCTGCATGAACAGCTGGCCATGGCCGCCGGAGAATTCCATGTACGCGAAGCGGCGGCCGTCCGGAGCCCACGCCGGAGACATCGCCTGGCGATCCGTCGACGAGACCAGGGTCTGCTCGGCCCCGTCCTGGTCGATGCGGTACACCTTGCCGTCCTTCACGAACAGCAGCCGCGTCGCGGCCGTCCCGGTCGCCCCGAGCGTCGCCTGCAGCACTTGATCGGCGAGGCGATGGACGGCGAGTCGAAAGCCCGACTCGGAGAGGGCCGGCAGGCGCTGGCGGAAAGTGCGCCGCACCGCGCCCCCTAAGACGTCGTGCACCAGGATCACCGACGTATCACCGACGAGCCGGGCTTCGACGGCGAAGTCGGCGCCGAGCGCCCGATACAAGGGGTAGTTCAGTCCCGCCGCCGGGCGGGGGCGCGTGGCGGCGGTGGCGGGCGGGCGCGCGGCTGCCGGATCCGTCCCCCCCAGTCGGATCGTATCGCCACCGGGGAGCGTGATGACCTCGAAGCGGTCGCTGTAATCGAGGTCGCGATTCAGGATGGCGCGAACGGAGTCGAGCGTCGGCTGGCGCACGGGCAGCACGACCAGACCGGGCCGCACGCCGGGCCGATAGATGATCCCGATGCGAACCCCGCGATCGATCGCCGACGTGTCCTGGGCGGCGAGCCCCAACGGAATCGCGAAACCCATCGCGGCGACGAGCCGGACGGCCCGCGTCATTGCCGCTTCCCAGAGAAATAGAAGCGCACGAACAACACGTCGGGGATCCACCCATCCGGCAGCGCACCAAACGCCTTGTACTGCCCCGCTTCCTCGACTGCTCCCTGCGCCTCGAGATCGAAGGCGAAACTCCCCGATCGTTTCACGAACTGCAAATCCGTAACGGTGCCGTTGCGGTGCACCATGAAAGACAGCTCGGCTTCGAGCGGCGTGCTCTCGAGCGGCCGCTGCCAGCGTCGCAACACCTGCGACACGATGTTCTGCAGGTACTCCGGGTAGGGGAACTCGACGCCCTCCGTGCTGACGGTCGCCGGATCGCTGCCCGTGCTCGGCGCTTCGCCCGGCACGCGCGGCTGCGGCGTGGTGCGCGGCGCCGCCTCCCGCTTCTTTGTGTCGGACACAGGCGGTGGCGGCGCCGGCGACACAGTGTTCTTGGGCGGCGGCTTTTGGGTCGGGGGCGTCGGCTCGGGAGGGGCGGCCTCGCGCTGCACGGCGGGCGGAGCGGGACGCGACTCGGCCACGACATCGGGGGCGGCGATCAATCGAACCCGGTAGGTGGGCGGCTCCGACCGCGCCCCCGTGGCCGACACGAGGAACATCGCCATTGCGGCCCCGTGCACTGTGATCGTGCCGATCAAGCCGAGTGGCACGTTGGTCCCGAGGCGGGGCACGTGTCTCACGGGGCGACCGTCTCCGGCTCCGCCACGAGTCCGACGTCCGCCACGCCGGCCGCGCGGATCACGGCCAGCACCTGCACGACGGTGGCATAGGCGACGCGCCCGTCGGCGCGCAAGTAGACGCCGGTCGGGTGCCGAGTCCGCACGAACGCCGGGAACGTAGCGCGGAAATCGGCGAAGGACAGCGGGGCCTGATCGAGGTACACGCGCCCGCTCCGATCCACCGTCACCACGAGACCCGATTTGGGTTCGATGGGACGCGCTTCGGCCTGGGGCAACCGCACATCGACCCCGCCCTGCATGATCGGTGCGGTAATCATGAAGATGATCAGCAGCACGAACGCGACGTCGACGAGCGAGGTCACGTTGATGTCCGCGTTGAGCGGCAGCTCGCCGTGTCCGCGCAGCCCGCCCCCACCACCGAGAAGCCCCGCCATCTAGAGTCGACCCTCGCGCGCCAGACTGCCGATGATTTCCTGCGCAAACCCCTCCAGCTCGCCGGCGAACAGCCCGAGGCGGTTCACGTAGATGTTGTACGCGATCACTGCCGGCACTGCGACCGCGAGCCCGGCGACCGTCGTCACCAGCGCCTCGGCGACGCCCGGCGCGACGGCAGCGATATTGCCCGAGCCGCCGACGGCGATGCCGATGAACGCGTCCATCACGCCCAGGACGGTTCCCAAGAGACCGAGCAGCGGGCTGACGGAGCCGAACGTCGCGAGCCACGGGATGAACCGGGCCGCCGCATCCCGCTCGGCCGCCACTTCCTTCGCCAGCACCATACGCAGCGCCTCGAGCTGGGTCGTGGTGAGCGTCGATGCCGGCGCCGCGACGACCGAGGCGTCCTTCAAGAGTCCAGGTTTCAAATGCGAGAAGAACTGCACTCCCTCCCGCAACAGCCGGTTGTACGGAGACGGGGGCAGCCGCATCGCCGCATGATAGGCTTCTTCGAGCCGCTGCGCCTTTTCGATCTCCTTCATGAAGCGATCCGCTTGCCGCCGCATATGCCGGAACTGCCACCACTTCAAGATGATCAGATACCAAGACACCAGGGAGAACACTACCAGAATCGCGAGCACGAGCTGCGTCTCGCGACTGGCCGTCAGCACCAGCTCCCACGGCGAGGTGGGAATGGCCCGTCCGACTTGCAGCAGCACTCAGCCCTCCCCGATCCAGCGCACCGTGCGCTTGAGTCCCTCGGCCAGGGGTACTTGGGGCCGCCAGCCCAGCTCCCGCGCCGCTTTGCTCACGTCCAACGAGGAACGGAGGATCTCGCCGGACCGAGCCGGCGCCCGGCGGATGTCGCTCGATCGTCCCACGGCGGCCGCGAGCAGCTCGGTCAGCCGGTTCACGGTCGTTTCGACCCCCGTGCCGACGTTGAAGGCCCGGGCGTCGATCGAGGCGAGCGGCGGCAAGGACCGCTCGGCGGCCAGCACGTTGGCGGCCGCCACATCTTCGACATACACCAGGTCGCGCGTCTGCTCGCCGTCCCCGTAGATCGTGACCGGCTCCCCCGCCAGCATGCGCCGGCCGAAAATCGCCACTACCCCGGCCTCGCCATGCGGATTCTGCCGCGGCCCGTACACGTTGCTGTACCGGAGGGCCACGGCTTCGAGGCCGAACAACTGCGCGAACGTCGCGAGGTAGTACTCCGAGGTGAGCTTGGCGGTCCCATAGGGGGAGGCGGGGAGCTTGGGGGCCGTTTCCGGCGTGGGGGCCACGGCCCCGTCTCCGTAGACGGTGCCCCCCGAGGAGGCGAACACGACCCGCCGCACGCCACCGGCCTTGGCCCCCACGAGCAGGTTCAGCAGGCCCAGGACGTTCACGTGCGCGTCGAAGACTGGATCCTCGACCGAGCGGCGCACGTCCATTTGCGCGGCGTGATGATTCAGGATCGTGAAGCCACCCGATGCGGCCAGGGCCCGAGCTTCGGGAGAGCGAACGTCGGCCTGGACGACGGTGACGCCCACCGGCAGGTTTTCGCGTCGTCCTGACGAGAGATCATCCAATACGGTCACCTCGTCGCCCGCCGCCTGATAAGCCCGGACCAGGTGTGATCCGATGAACCCGGCCCCTCCGGACACCAATACCCGCCGCTTCATGCTGCGCCTTCTCCTTACTGATCGTTGTGGTCAGTTGCCGGGCGCCGCCGTGTGACCCGTAGCGCCCGTCGCGTGAAGAGTCCCAGTGTGAGCGGTATCCCGTTCCCCCGCGAGCGCCGGCCGGAGCCGGCGCCCGCCGAGGTAGGGGTCAATTAGGAGGGCATTTTCTTGATCAAGCGCACAGGCATTCCCGCGTTGATCGCCGGATTCGACATGCCGACTACGAGCGCCGATGCGGAATGCTCCCGGGTGTGGACCACGAGTAGCTGTACGTGGACCTCTTCCGAGGCCCCACCCACTTTGCCGGAGGCCGGGCGGTAGACCTCAAACACATCGCCCATGGCGACGCCATCCGCTCGTCCCTTGTCCAGGAACACCACCTGCAACTGGCCGGCGAGGGTGTGGCGGTCCCGCAGGGCGACGACATGGCCCTCGAGACCCTGATCCACCGCGGCGGGACGGACCTCGCCGGGATCCTTGAACGGCTCCAGCGGCAACGCGACGCAGCCGGCCCGGATGCGACCGAACTGCATGATCACCTGGGCCAGCACCTGATTCGGCTGCACGGCGGTCACGCGCCCCACGCCCTGCGGGACGACCACATCACCCCAGGGATCCAAATCGCGATCGATGCGGGCAATGAGCAGCGAATCGCCGATGTGGTAGGAGGCCTGCGCCGGGGGCGTGATGGCGATTTCGTCGAACATGCCCGCGACGGTCGGGTCCGCCAGCACCGAAATGGAAGGCTTGGCCGTGTTGCCGACCACCTCCGCCCACGGCAGCCGTTCGCCTTCGGTCAGGAAGCCGGCCGAATAGAACTCGCCGCGCCGCACCGGGCGATAGATCTGGCGAGACTGGTTGCGCAGGATGTCCTGCATCTGGTGGGTCCGCTCCACCTGCCGATCGAAGATCGTGCCCGGTCCTTCGGGCTCGGGCGGGGGCGGCAGCTCCGCGATCGGCGTCGTATCGCCCGGGACCGCGGCGATCGTGTCGCTGGGAATCTCCTGCGGCGCCATCGGCGTCGTATCGACCGGCGCCGTGGCGATGCCGCCCAGCTCCAGGACTTCGCCGGGATAGATCCAGTGCGGGTCCTCGATCACGGTCGTATTGCGCCGATAGATCTCGGGCCACAGCAATGGGTCGGCGAAGTATTGCGAAGCAATGGACCAGAGGGTCTCGCCGCTGACAACGGTATGACTGCCGACGGCGGGCGCGGCGGTGGTGGTGTCCTGGGCACCGACGGTCGCCGTCATGAGCGGCAGGGCGACCACCACGACCAACGCGATTCGGCTAGAACGGCAGATCGTCGTCCTCCTCATCCAGGGCCTCCGGGAACGCGTCGAGCGACTCGGACTTGCCTTCCGGCGTGACTTTCGCCGCCGCCTTCGAGCGCGCGAACTCCCCCGATGCTTCACTCGCCGCCCCCTTGGGCGACAACAGAATGACCTCGCGCGCGATGATCTCAGTCACGTAGCGGGTCTGCTTGTCGCGATCCTCCCAGGTGCGGTACTCGATCCGTCCTTCGATGTAGACTTTGTCGCCCTTCTTCATGTACTTCTCGGCGAGATCGGCGAGCTGAGCACCCTTGTTGTTCCAGCAGATCACCCGGTGCCATTCGGTCTTTTCCTGCTTGTCCCCGCTCTGACCGGTCCACTGCCGGCTGGTGGCGAGCGACAAGTTGGCCACGCGGGATCCGTTGTTGGTGCTACGCACCTCGGGATCGGCCCCCAGGTTGCCGATCAGAGTCACTTTGTTCAGGCTGCGGCTCACAGCTGCCTCCGGAATAAGGCCGCGGGGGCCAAGGATGCCCCACAGTATATGGCTCGCAAGTCATTCTGTCAATCAAAGATACGCCACTTGTACCATTTCTACGCGGAGCACGACCGCGTCCTCCACCGGCTTCTGATAATAGCGCGCACGACGACCGACTTCTCGAAATCCGAACGAGTCGTACAGCCCCCGCGCGGGGTGATTCGACTCCCGCACTTCGAGAAACACCGTCCGCACGCCGCGTTCCGAAAACTCCGCCAGCAGCGCCCGCACCAAGTCCCGCGCGATGCCGCGGCGTCGCACCGGCTCGGCCACCCCCAAGTTCAGAATCTCGGCCTCGTCGAGCAGCGCACGACCGACGATGTACGCCACGAGGGCCGGACCGGCCCCGGCGACCAGGATCGGCCATCCGGCGGCGCGACAGTCAGCGAAGTCGGCACCGGACCACGGATCGGAAAACGCGTTCCGTTCCAGCGCGACCAGCGCGGGGATGTCAGCCGCCTGTGCCGGACGGATCTGGTAGGGGTCGTCCGTGATCGGCTTCCCAGCGCGCCTGCGCTTCGGCCTGCCGGCCGTAGTCCGGCTCCGCCGTCGACAGGTCATCGAGCACCCGGCTTGCGCCCGCGAGCGGTTTCAAGGCGAGGAGCGACACGGCTGCCGGCCGGAGCGCCGCGGCCAACAGGGGCGGCGTTCCCGACCACGCTTCGGCGAACGCGCCGGTTGATGGCGCATCCACGACGACGGCTCTCGGCCGCACCGGGGAGCGCGCCATGAGATCGGCCGGCGTACACACGTGCGG
>DATFGN010000010.1:0-3968 GCA_035249405.1 Gemmatimonadales bacterium | reverse complement strand
AGAGGAAATAGATGCTGAAAGTCGATCCTTCGCTACTTTATGGGCATGACAAGACCCGATCGCACGTACGATGCCATCGTCATCGGCTCCGGGATTTCCGGCGGTTGGGCCGCGAAGGAGCTGTGCGACCACGGCCTCAAGACCCTCGTGCTCGAGCGCGGCCGCGACGTGCAGCACATCAAGGATTACCCCACGGCGAACCTGGCACCGTGGGAGCTGCCGCACCGGGGTTACAACCCGCGCAAGCTGATCGACGCCAATCCGCTCATCAGCAAGGCGGCCGGCTACGGCGAAGACACCGCGCATTTCTTCGTGAAGGACGCCGACCACCCGTATGTCCAGGAGAAGCCCTTCGACTGGATCCGCGGCTATCAAGTCGGCGGGAAGTCGCTCATCTGGGGACGTGCGACGCAGCGCTGGAGCAAGTACGAGTTCGTCGCCCCCGAGAAGCTCGGCTACGGGATGAACTGGCCCATCACGTACGACGACATCGCCCCATGGTATTCGCACGTGGAGCAGTTCATCGGCGTCTGTGGGAACTACGACCACCTCGACGCGATGCCCGACGGCGAGTTCCTGCCGCCCTTCGACTTCAACTGCGTCGAGCAGCACCTGAGCGACCGGGTCCACGCCAAGTACAAGGACCGCTGGGTGGTGCAGGGACGCTGGGCGCATCTCTCCAAGCCGAAGCCGATCCACCTGCAGCAGGGCCGCGGCAGCTGCCAGGCACGCAATCTTTGCATGCGAGGGTGCCCCTTCGGGGGATACTTCAGCTCCAACTCATCGACGCTGCCCTGGGCAGCGAAGACCGGGAACCTCACGGTGCGGCCGCATTCGGTGGTGCACTCGATTGTGTACGACGACAAGACCGGCAAGGCGTCCGGCGTACGCGTCATCGACGCCAACACGCACGAGCAGCTGGAGTTCACCGCGCGCATCATCTTCGTGAATGGATCCGCGCTTAACTCCACGCTGGTGCTGCTCAACTCCACGTCGTCGCGCTTCCCCCACGGGCTCGGCAACGACAGCGGGCTGCTCGGCAAGTATGTGATGCACCACAACTATCGCGTCGAGGGGCACGGACGCATCGAGGGATTCACCGACAAGTACTTCTTCGGGCGCAACCCGACGGAGTGCATCCTCGTGAACTTCCGGAACCTAGGGGTACAGGACACCGACTTCGTCGGCGGGTACACGACGTTCACCGGCGCCTATCGCGAGCGCGGCGTGGAAACCGAAGATCTGACGGGCGAAGCGTTCAAGAACGCCCTGACGCAGCCGGGGCCCTGGGGGATCTACATGTATATGCAGGGTGAGACGATCCCCAAGGAGTCGAACCACGTGCGTCTCCATGAGACGAAGACAGACCAATGGGGGATCCCCTTGCTCGTGATGAACGTGGACTACGACGACAACGACGCGCGCATGATCGCGGACTGGCGCACGCAGGCGGCCGAGATGCTCGAGGCCGCGGGGTGCCATGACGTCGAAACGCAAGACAAGGGATGGGCGCCGGGGCTCGACATCCACGAGATGGGCGGCGCGCGCATGGGGAAGGATCCACGTCGCTCTGTTCTCAATCAGTGGAACCAGGTGCATGGCTGCCCGAACGTGTTCGTCACCGACGGCGCGTGCATGACGTCAACCGGGAACCAGAGCCCCTCTATCCTGTACATGGCGTTGACTGCGCGCGCGGCGAACCACGCGGTGGATGAGATGAAGCGGAGGAATCTGTGAATCGACGCGACGCCCTCAAGGCCGCACTGTTCGCGTACAGTGGAATGCTGGTGGCATGCCGCACCCGCCGCGCTGCGAGCGCCGGCGTGCTCTCGGACGAGGATCAGGTGCTGGCGGAGGAAATCGCCGACACCTTGCTCCCCACGACGGCCGGCTCACCAGGCGCGAAGGCGGCCGGCACGGGCGCGGCGATGAACTTGATTCTCAGCGACTGCTACAAGCCCGCGGATCAGCGCGCTTTCATTGAGGGACTCGAGCGCTTTCGCGCCAGGAACTTCCTCGAGCTGTCGCGCGCGGAACGCGAGACGTTCGTGCGCTCGGTTGGCAGGCAAGCGTGGTTCCAGCCGGTGCGTGACCTCGCACTCGGCGCGTACTTCACGTCCGAAATCGGGATGACGCAGGCGCTCCGTTACGTGCGGATACCGGGGAAGTACGTAGGCTGCATGCCGCTGGAGCTCGGCCAGCCGGCTTGGGGCTAGGGGGCCGACCGGTGTCGCCGCCAGCGTGAACACGAACCCCGGTTTCAGCGTACCGGCCACCCTCGTCGCGCTGATCCTGAACACGCCTCTACTGCACGCGCAGGACGTGCGCATTTTCGACGACGCGCCGGCTGCGCGGTGGATCGCGCCTCCCGGCATACCGGGCGACAGCTTCACCGTCTTCCACGCCCGGAAGACGTTTGAGCTGAGCGCCGCCCCAACGTCCTTCATCGTTCACGTCTCGGCCGACAATCGCTATCGACTGTACGTCAACGGCACACAGGTCTCGTCCGGGCCTCAACGCTCCGACGTCGACCACTGGCGCTACGAGACGCTCGACCTCGCGCCGTACCTCCGGAGCGGCCGCAACGTCGTCGCCGCCGTGGTCTGGAACTGGGGCGCCGCGCGACCGGTCGCGCAGCACAGCCATCGCACGGGTTTCTTGATGCAGGGGAACAGCCCGGCCGAAGCCGCGCACGTGAACACCGGCATCGGGTGGCGGCTGTATCTCGATTCTGCGTACGCACCGATCGTGATCACGACCGCGACCATGGGGAACTACTACGCGGCCGCTCCGGGCGATTCTATCGACGGGTCGCGGTATCCGTGGGGCTGGGAACGCCCCGAGTACGAGGACCGCGCCTGGTACGAGGTGGTCGTCGCCGCGAACACCCCAGCCTCCGCACCGCTCGAGGCCTTCGCCGGCGCCGCAGGCGGAGCAATCGTCGGGCGCGCGAAGCGCCGCGCGATGCAGCCCGGTGAGTACGGCGAGATGTCGGGCTGGCAGCTCGAGCCGCGCTCCATCCCGGCCATGGAGGAGCGCGTGCAACGCCTCGCACGGGTGCGGCGCGCGAGGGGCTCGACCACGGACGGCGCCTTCCTGCGCGGCAGCAGCGACCTCGTGATCCCGCCGCACGCCCATGCGTCTCTGCTCCTCGACCAGTCGCATACGACCAACGCCTACGCGGTTATCGAAACCAGCGGCGGCAACGGGGGCAGTATCCGGCTCACGTACGCGGAGGCGCTCGTGGACTCGCTGGGCCACAAGGGTCACCGCGATTCGATCGCGAATCGCGCGCTGCGCGGCGTGCGCGACGTGATCCTGCCCGGTGGCGGGGAACGCCGCCGATTCCAGACGCTGTATTGGCGGTCCTTCCGCTACATCCAGCTCGATGTCGCCACTGCCGGCGAGCCACTGCGTATCCACGACCTGCACGGGATCTTCACCGCGTATCCGTTCACAGAGCGCGCCCGCTTCGAGAGTGACGCTCCCTGGCTTGCCGACGTTTGGCGCATGGCCTGGAACGGCGCACGGATCGGCGCGTTCGAGACGTACATGGACACGCCCTACTGGGAGCAGCTCCAGTACGTGGGCGACACGCGCATCCAGGGACTGATCTCGCTGTACGTCGCGGGCGACGATCGGCTGCTGAGGCAGGCCATCGAGCACTTCGACCTGTCGCGTCTTCCCGAGGGGCTCACCGGCAGCCGCTATCCCTCGGCCCTTCCTCAAATCATCCCGCCCTTCTCGTTGATCTACGTGGCTATGGTGCACGACTTCTTCATGCAGCGGCGCGACGACGCCTTCGTGCGCGCGCGGCTGGCCGGCGTGCGCGGAATTCTCGACTGGTACGCGCGGCATGTGGACTCGACCGGCATGCTCGGGCCGATGCCGCACTGGAACTACGTGGACTGGACGGACCCATGGCCGCGCGGCGTTCCCCCGGGAGCCGACTACGGCCACTCCGCCTC
>DATFGN010000009.1:0-5226 GCA_035249405.1 Gemmatimonadales bacterium | reverse complement strand
TGGACTGGTTCGTCACCTGGATCATGCCTTCGCTGAAGGCATGGACTGGTTCGTCACCTGGATCATGCCTTCGCTGAAGGCCACGCCGCGGAGCGTCGTCAGATATTTCACACTGTTGCTCGTCACGCTGCCGGTGGCGGTGATCGTGTCGGCGTACAGGACGCGCCCGTCGCGGTCGGTGTACTCCTGCCCGCCAACCATGCGCGGGCCCCGGAGGTTCGCGTCCCGGATCAACACGCCGTTGATCGCCTTGCGGTACATCGCCTCGACGGTGAGCACGGTGTTGTACGGCAGCTGCCGGTCGAAGCCGGCCGACACGCCGAGGTACTGCGGGAACTTGAAGTTGGGATCGTTGAGGTTGACGCCCACGGTGCCGGCCTGCCCCGGCGGCGGCGGTGACTGGCCTGCGCACGCGGTCGGGAGCGCGGTGACGTCGAGCGTAAACGCCGGCGTCGCCGCGCCGGTGCAGCTCAGCCGCACGAGCCCGAGCCCGGTGTTCTGATAGGCGTTGATCAGCTGAACGTAGGGCGGTGGGCCGGAGAAGACCCCGAGGCTGCCCCGGATCTGGTTGCGCTGGTCTCCGGTCGGGTCGTAGTTGACCCCGAGCCGGGGTGACAGCAGCAGCCGCGTCTTGGGCTTGGCATCGGTGCGGACCCCCGGCAGCCCGACGGCCGCCAGGGCGGCGGTGAGTGTGTCGTTCTGGGTCGGCGTGTCCAACAAGTTGGGGATGTCGCCGCGCACCCCGGCGGTCAGCGTCAACCGGTCGGTCACCGACCATTGGTCCTGCCCATAGAGACTGTACACCCGGACGCGGGTTTCCCCGGCGATGTCCTCGAATCTCCCGCTGTTCGGGTAGCCGACGGCGTAGCCGTTCGGCGTGCCAGCCTGGAGCGCGGCGATCGTGGGAAACTTGTATACGCCGTACAGGCCCTGGGGGAACCGGTTGAGGATGTGCGAATGGTCGAAGCGGCCGCCCACTGTCACGGTGTGGCGCCCCATCGGGATGGAGAGGTTGTTCACGATCTCGAAGATGTCCTGATCGAGCTGGTTGAACGGCGAGAACTGCTCCGCGCCGAACGTGACCGCCCGTACCGTGCCGACGTTGACGCCGACCGAGACTTCGGGCGCGGCGACGGGGACGGTGCGCGCGGCCCTGATGGTGTTGTATCCGACGATCAGCTCGTTCGACAGGCCGCTGCCAAAGTTCGAGTAGAGTTGCCCGACGGTCGAGCTGCTCTTGGTCCCCTGGGCGAAATTTTGCGAGCCAAAGCGAAACCCCTGGGTCTGCACCAGCGGCGAGGCGTTGTGCGCGTCGAGATCGCGGAAGAAGTTGTCCTGGTTTGACCGGTTGTAGATCTCGCGCAGCACCAACCGGTGGGTGGATGAGATCTGGAAATCGAGCCGCCCAAACAGATTGGTCAACGGCGTCTTGAGGTCGATCGACCCCGCGGTCCCCACG
Source organism: Gemmatimonadales bacterium (assembly GCA_035249405.1). Classification (GTDB taxonomy): domain Bacteria; phylum Gemmatimonadota; class Gemmatimonadetes; order Gemmatimonadales; family GWC2-71-9; genus DASTHG01. The sequence goes on along the minus strand of DATFGN010000009.1, from coordinate 3,767 downwards.
TCGAACCCGTAGGTCTGCTGCATGATGTTGGCGATGGCCGTGATGCTGTCGGCCGGGACGGCCGTGACCGGGTCGACCACGGGGTTGGTGCGCTGCTGCCACTCGGGCGCGACGAAGAAGAGGAGCCGGTCGCGGAGAATCGGGCCCCCGATGTAGAAGCCGTACTGCTTGACATTGAAATCCGAGGCGAGGAGGCTTTTGCCGACGAGGTCGAGGCCGAGCACGGCCCCGTTGTTCCGGGTGGCATAGTTTGCGCCGCCGTGGAACTCGTTTGTCCCGCTCCTCGTCACGGCGTTCACGAGCATCCCGGCGAAGTTGCCCTGCCGCACGTCGCTCGGTGTGAACGCCACGCGGAATTCCTTCACTGCTTCCAGGGACACGATCTTGCCGCCGGCGTCGCCGCCCGGCACGCCGCCGGTGGAGTTGAGGTTGAAGCGCTCGGACTGGTTGGCGCCGTCGATGGTGAACGTGTTGAACCGGTTGTAGGCACCGCCGCCGCTCGGCCCCCCGGAGCCGCCGTAGACCACCTGCGGTGAGAGCTTGAGCAGGTCGATGAAGTCACGGCTGAAGGTAGGGAGGCGCTGCACGTAGGTCTCGGAAATCTGGGTCCCCACGCCCTGGCGGGTCGGCGAGAAATCGGCGGTGACCGTGCCGGTCACGGTGACCCCGGCGACCTCCACCGCCTGTGCGGCGAGGAGCGCATCCACGCGCGTCGCTTCGGACAGTTTGACATAGATGTCGTCGCGCGTGAACGGCTGGTAGCCGATGGCGCGCACGGTGATCGAATAGGGCCCGCCGGTCTCGAGGCCCTGGATCAGGTACAACCCAGTGGAGCGGGTTTGCGTGCCGCTCGTAAACCCCGTGCTGCGGTTGACGACGCGCACATCCGCGGCGACGACGGGGAGCCCCTGGTTGTCCGTGACCCTGCCGGTAATGGCCCCGGTCGTGACGCCCTGCGCGCCCACCGTGGTGGTCGCGAGCACGCTGCACAACACCGCCGCGCAGAAGACGTGCGTCGAACGAATGATCCATCGCATAGTGGGATTCTCCCTGGTTGGAAGCCTGCGCAGAAATAGCGCCGCGCTCGGGGAGGCGTCAAGGACGCAGGTGTGACGATTCTATCACGACGGTGTGACGCAACGGGGACGTCTCGTGCGCTAAGTCTGCACCTTCTTCAGCAGCCACACCGCCGCGCCCCCGACCAGGATGTTCGGCAGCCACGCCGCCAGGGCTGGAGGAATCAGGCCGCCACCGCCGACCGCGCGGGAGAGCTGCATCATCAGCAGAAAGACGAAGGTGGTCGCGAGGCTGACCGCTACGCCCCAGGCAGCGCCGCTGCGCGGCGTGGTGACCGCGAGCGGGGCGCCGAACAAGGCGATGATGATGCACGTGAAGGGAATCGCGAGCTTCAAGGCGCGGTCGACCGACAGCTTGCGCGTGTCCGAGCCGGAGCGGGCCAGCGCGTCGATGTAGCGGCCCAGCTCGGCGTAGCGCATTTCCTCCGGCGTCTTGGGCTCGGCCAGCAGGTCCTCGGGCGTCTCGACCATGAGCGGCGTGCGCAGCGTGTGGAAGGTGAACGACCGCTCCACGCCGGGGCCCAGCAGATAGCGCACGCGTCCGTTCTGCAGCGTCCACCCACCGACGCGGCCGTGGCGGGCACGGGGTGCCGTCACCACGATGGTCGGGTATTCGGGACCGGTGCCCACCCGCTCGAGGATCACGTCCTGCATCTGCCGCGTCTTGATGTCGAGCGACCGGATCGCATACACCCATCCGCCGTCGGCCCGGTACACGAAATTGCCGCGCGAGCCGGTGCGAATCGTCTTCTCGCCGAGCAGCTCGGCCTTGCGCGCGGCTCCGATCGGAACGACTTCGGAGAGACCGATGCCGAGCAGGCACGCGGCTGCCGCGGCGGCGAAGATGGGCCGGACCAGACGGTCGAACGAGATGCCCGAGGCCTTGGCGGCGGTGAGCTCCGAGTGTCGTCCCAGGGAGCCCACGGTGAAGACGGTGGCGAACAGCACCGCGGCGGGCAGGACGAGGAACATCGTGTCCGGCATACCGTAGAGGTAGCCCAGCACGACGTGGCTCTTGGTCAGCCCGCGGGCGATGTAGCGGTCCAGCTTGTCGGTCAGGTCGATGACGATGACGAGCAGCGGAAACCCGAGCATCACGATCACGAACACGCGCAGCCAGTCGCGCAGGATGTAGCGATCGAGGATGCGCATCAGGCGCGCTTCCTACTGAACCAGCCGAACAGGGCGTCCCGCAGATCCGTCCAATCGCCGCCCCGGGCGGTCGGGCTGGACCGGCTCATCACCAGCAAGCCGATCAGTCCCAGCGCGCCGAAGATCAGGTCGGTGCCCCACATCGCCAGGAATGGCGAAACGATCAGGCGATCGCCCAGGTCCTCACCGCCGATCAGTCCGATATAGTAGATCGCGAAGACGAACACCCCAACGCCGATCACCAACCCGGCGCCACCGCGCGGGAATCGCAGCGCGACCGGAATGCCGAGCAGCGCGAACACGAAACATGCGCCGGCGATGGCGAGCTTCTTGTGGATCTCTACCTGATACGCCGCCGCGCGCCGGATCGCGCCCTGAGCGCGCTCGTCCTCGCCGGCGGTGTTGCCGAACATGATGGGCGGCGAGGGCAGGGTCGAGGGCGGGGGCTCGCGGACGCCCGGCGTCTGAGCGGTCTGCGCCTGCGCAGCCTTCGGCTGCACCCACCGTCCTAGCCGCTGCAGCAGGCCGCAGTACGGCCCGGCGCCCGTGTCGCTCGCTGTCACGGGCTCCATGGGCGGGGGCGCGAGTCCCGCGAGACGGCGCAGGTCGCGCTCCACGGTGGTGTTGGCGTCGCGGTGGGCGGCGTGGGCGTCGTCGCGCGCGGCCGTCACGGCCCGCTGCATGTCGCAAATCGTCATTTCGCGATCGGTGCGGTAGGTGTCCTCTTCCGTGCGCACCAGCTGGTTCGAAACGCCGCGGACCCGGATGTGGTTGGTGTGGAAGAAGGTGCGGTTGAACTGGACGTCGTCGCCACGCCGGATTTCCTGGATGTCCCCGTCCGTCAGTGTCAGGTACAAATCGCTCTGGCCGGGGGTATAAGCCATGCGCCCGCTGTCGGCCGTGATGATGCGCCGCCGGTCGGCCTCGCCCAAATCATAGATGGTCACATCCCGGAGCCGATTGGTGGCCCGGTCGATGCGTGCCGCCCGCAGGAAGAACTGATCCGGCACGACTTCATTGATGACCTGTTCCTTCAGTCCGAAGGACGGCTTCTTACGTTGGATGTCCACCAGCAACGTGCGGAGGCGATGATTGCTGCGCGGGAGCAGCTGGTCATTCCACAGGAAGGCGAAGGCGGTGACCAGGACGGCGCCGACGAGCACGGGCCGCGCAATGCGGGCCACGCTGATGCCGTTCGCGGTCATGGCGATGATCTCGTGGTCGGCGGCGAGCCGGCTCATCGTGTGCAGGACGGCGACGAGCACGGCCATCGGCAGCGTCATCGCGACGATGAACGGAATCGACAGCACGAAGACTTCGGCGATGACGCTCCACGACAACCCCTTGCCGACGAGCTCGGGGAAGCGCTTGGCAATCTGGTTGAGCAGCATCAGCGCGGTGAGGGCGGAGAGCGCGAAGCCGAGTGGTGCCAGATGCTGACGCAGCAGATAACGACTGAGGATGCGCACGGGCGGTCCGCCCATTATATTCGCCTCTCCAAGTCGTTACAAGGGATGCGTCGCCCCGCCTCGGTCGCAG
>DATFGN010000008.1:0-10700 GCA_035249405.1 Gemmatimonadales bacterium | reverse complement strand
AGCGACCCGTCGGGCAGCGCGAGCGGTGCCACGGGCCGGCCCCAACGGGAACCGTTGCTGAGCTGCCACCCCGTCACGAAATCTTCCGATGAAACCGCCTGACCGTTCTGGACCTTCACCCGGACGACTTTCGCCCCCGTCGGAACCCTCCGGTTCCATGAACCGTGGAACGCGACGAACGCGTCGCCCTGATACCCGGGGAACTTGGTGCCCGTGTAGAACCCGATCCCCAGCGGCGCCGAATGGGCCTGGAACGTGATGGCCGGTGGCTCGACGGCGGAACAGTTCGCGGAGGGGTACTCCGGATTGCGCTGGCCGGGGAGATAGCATTGTGGCCAGCCGTAGGACTTCCCGTCCTTGACGATGTTCACGCGGTCCGGCGGCAGGTCGTCGGTGACGCCCGTGTTCATGCCGCCAATGTTGTCGCGATCGTTGTTGGTCGCCCACAGCTCGCCCGAGGCGGGATTGAAGGCCAGGCCGACCGAGTTGCGCAGACCGGTAGCGAAGCGATGCTCACCCGAGCCGTCCGCGTTGAAGCGGGTGACGGCGGCACGTCGCGGATCGGATTCGTCGCAGATGTTGCAGGAGGAGCCGACCGCCACGTACAACAACCCATCAGGTCCGAACGCGACGGTGCGAGTCGAGTGACCGCCCGACGGGAGTCCGGAGACGACCGTCTGCGGCGTCGCGTTCCCGGGAATCCAACGCCGGACCTGGGTCTCTTCCCCGACGTACATCGTGTCGCCGCGGAATGCGATTCCGAACGGACCGTCCAACCCCGTCACCACCTCGGTCACTTCCGCGACCCCGTCCCCGTTCGCATCAGCGAGCTTCACGACCTTGCCGGGACCCTGCAGCGTCGCATACGCGACACCACCCGGGCCGAGCGCGAGGTTGCGAATGCCGCCCAGATTCTCGGCGAACACGGAGATGCGAAAGCCCTGCCGGACGTACAGGGTGCGGCCGGCGATCTCCTGCGGCACGAGTCCGGCGGGCGTTTGTCCCGACACCACTTCGCCATTGGTGCAGGCCAGCACCACGAATGCCGCCGGCATGATTCGACGATCCATTCCACGCCTCCTCACGTTGATCCGTTCGCATACACCGCCCCGAGCGCCAGTTCCCCGGCCGGCATGCGATCGCGACTGCGCAACGCCTCCTGCTCCGCCTGCTCCACCTGGGCCACGACCGTCGTCTCAACCTCGGCCAGTTGCGTGGCGCTCCATCCTTCTTCTTTCAGGTATTCCTCGTACAGGCCGATCGGATCCCGCTTGCCCCAGTCGGCGAACAGCTTGGCCGGGAACGTCTCCCGGGCTTCGCGCTCATCGTGGGTGGCGTGCCCGCCCATCCGGAACGTCTCGGCCACGATCAGCGCGGGACCCTGGCCCGCGCGGCAACGGGCGGCCGCGAGCCGGGTCGCCGCCCAGGCATCGAGCACGTGGTTGCCGTCGCATTCCAGGCCCCACACGCCATAGGATGCCGCCCAATCGCGGAACGTTCCCGGCAAATGGTGCTGCTCCAATCGGGTTCCCAGCGCCACCTGATTGTTCTGGATGACGAAGATCACGGGCAGGCGCCGCACGGCGGCGAAGTTCGTCCCTTCATGCGCCGCCGCCGTCTTGGTGGAGCCATCTCCCACCCAGGTGAGAGCCACGCGCGGCTCGCCCCGCTGTTGGAACGCGAGCGCCATGCCGGCGACCACCGGCACGACGTCCCCCACATGGGAAATCGGCTGCAGCACACCGGCCCGCAGGTCCCCGACGTGCAGGTCCCGCCCGCGCGACGGTGAATCCGCAGTGGCCAGGTAGGCCCGCAGCGCATCGGCGATCGAAATCCCCATCTCCACCACGGCCCCCGCGTTACGAATCATCGGGGCCACGACGTCCGATTCGCGCCGTAACGCATGCACCGGCCCGACGGTGGTCGCCTCCTCGCCGGTCCCGAGCCACGCTTTGGAGATGACGCCGGTGCGCACCCACCGCTTGAGGGCGATGTCGTGGAGCCGCGTGCGCAACAGACCGGCGTAGAGGGCGCCGAGCTCGTTGCGCGACAACGTCGCGACCAGCGCCGCGCGCTCGGGATGATCGGTGATGGTGCGGCGATACGCCGCGACCAGCGCCGGGTCGGGTTGCCAGGCGACGTATTCGGGGGGATCGAAGGCGGGGTAGCGTTTCACGACGACCGCGCTCAGGGTACGGCGGCGGCGCTCCGTCCCAGGACCTGCCCATCGCGCTTGAACACACTGCCGCCCTTCATCACGAAGTCGACGTGCTCGAGCAGCGTAATGTCCTGGAGCGGGTCGCCTCGCACCGCCACGAGATCGGCCAGTTTGCCCCGGGCCACACTGCCGACGTCCATCTCGCGACCCAGCAATGTCGCGCCGGAGAGCGTGCCGGCGCGGATCGCCTGCATCGGCGTCATGCCGTAGCGCACCATCAACGTGAATTCGTGTCCGTTGCGGCCGTGCTGGAACACGCCGGCATCGGTCCCGAGGGCGATCTTCACCCCGCTGGACAAGGCCAGATGGAACGACGCCTGCATGCGGGGCCCGATGGCGAGCGCCTTGGCCGCGATCGCCGGCGGGAGGCGCGCGGCCATTTGGGTGACCTGCTCCCCGGCCATGAGCGTGGGGACGAGCCACGTGCCGTGCTGGACCATGAGCGCGACCGCTTCGCTGTCGAGGATCGACCCGTGCTCGATCGACGTCACGCCGGCCCGGACCGCGGCCTTGATGCCTGCAGTGCCGTGGGCGTGCGCGGCGACCCGCCGCGACAGCATGCGCGCGGTCTCGACGATGGCGCGCATTTCCTCTTCCGTGTACTGCTGCTCCCCGGCCGAGTCTGCGGGCGAGAGCACGCCGCCGGTCGCACAGATCTTGATGACGTCGGCCCCGTACTTGACGTTGTAACGGACCGCCTCTCGCACCTGCTCCACACCGTTCGCCGCCCCGTCGGCAATGCCCGATTCGTGGCCGGTGGCATCCGGCCGGAGCCCGCCCTGCCCGTCGCAGTGGCCGCCTAGAATGCCGAAGGACGTGCCTGCGGCGAGAATGCGGGGCCCCGGGATCCACCCGGCGTTGATCGCGTTGCGCAGGGCGACGTCATTGAAGTGTGCGCTCCCTACCACGCGCACCGTCGTGAATCCCGCCTCCAGGGTTTGCTGGGCGTGCGCGGCACCGAGGAGCGCGAGCTGGCCGGGCAGGTCCGTGAGGCCCGCGTGCAGCCAGTCCCCGTCACCGATCGTGTGGAAGGCGAGGTGGACGTGGGCGTCGATGAATCCCGGCATGACCGTGTACGCCGACAAATCGATGACGGTCGCCCCGGCAGGGATTCGCACATCCGGACCGACAGCCGTGATGCGCTCGCCCTGGACCAGGATCACGGCGTTCTTGACCGGCGCGGCACCCGTGCCGTCGATCAGGGTCCCGGCGCGGATCGCTGTGATGCTGGGAGCTTGTTGGGCGGCAAGGCGAGCGGTCGCGAGCAGCACGGACATCAGGGCGATCGCACGCCTCATTTGAGCTTCTCCTTCAACTTGCCGAACAGACCCCCACCCCCACCCCCACCCCCGCCCCCACCGCCACCACCGGCATCGCCTTCGGTCAGGGCATCGGAGAACTCCAGGGTGGTGGCGAAGCGGTTTTCCGGGTTCGTCTCGAGCGCCCGCGTGATCGCTTTCTCGAGGCTGGCCGGCAGCTCGGGCCGCACCGTCCGGATCGCCGTCGGGGTGCCGCGCAGCCGGGCGATCATCATCTCCTGGGCGTTGCGTCCCTGGAACGGGAGTTTGCCGGTGAACATCTCGAACGCCACGATCCCCAGGGCGTACACGTCGGAGCGTGCATCGAGGGCTTTGCCGCGAATCTGCTCGGGGCTCATGAACTCGGGTGTGCCGAGGATGATGCCGGTCGCCGTCAGCTTGGCGATCGAGGGATCGGCCCGACGCTCTTTCGCGAGACCAAAGTCCATCACCACCGCCCGGTCCGAGCCGTCGGCGTTGGGCACGAGCATGATGTTCTCCGGCTTCAGATCGCGATGGACGATCTGGAGCTCATGGGCGTGGTGCAGGCCGGCGCAGGCCTGGCGCAGGATCGAGAGGCCGACGGCGAGATCCATGGGACCGCCTTTCACTTCGCGGTCCGACAACAGCTCTCCGTTCAGGAACGGCATCACCAGATAGATGAGGCCGTCCTCGGATTCTCCCAGGCGCAGGATGCGGCACACGTTGGGATGATCGAGTCGCATGGCCAGTCCGGCCTCGCGCCGTAGCCGCTCAACGGAGCTCTTATCGCTGGCCAATTTGGGCGACAGGACCTTGATCGCGACTTCCTGGCCGCTCGAGATCTCCCGGGCGAGGTAGACGTAGGACATGCCCCCTTCGCCGAGCTTCTTCAAAACCTGGTAGCGGGCATCGAGCATCTGGTTGGACAGCGAGGACGCCCGCTCCAGGCTGGGGGGCGGCTTCACGGGCGGGGCGCGGACGGCGGTGGCGCTGCCGCCGGCCGGGGTCTGTGGCGTCGGCGGCGCGCCCTGCACGTCGACCAGCATCGATCCGTCCTTGGGACAAAAACGGGCGGAATCGGAGTACATGGTCTTGCACTTCGGGCAGCGGCGCTGGCTCATTCCCGTACCAAGTTGCGGCCCCCGTCCTTGGCGCGGTACAGGGCCTGGTCCGCGAGCGCGACGAAGCTGTCGGCATTGGTGACGCGCTCATTGGGGAAGCTGGCGAGCCCGATACTCACCGTCAGGTGCAGCGGCTCGCCCCCCGGGTCGCCGAAATCGCGCAGTTCCACTTTTCGCCGTACGCGCTCAGCGAACATTCCCGCCCCGTGGAGCGTGGTCTCGGGCATCACCACCACGAATTCCTCCCCACCGTAGCGCGCGACGATATCCACGGACCGGGCTTCGCGACGCAGGAGGTCACCAACTTGCCGCAACACGGCGTCCCCCGCCAGATGGCCGCGTTGATCGTTGACCTGCTTGAATCGGTCGAGGTCGGCGATGAGGATGCTGAGATACAGGTTGTAGCGGCGCGCGCGCTCGAGCTCGGCTTCCAAGGCCTCGCTCATCGCCCGACGGTTCATCGTGCCGGTCAGCGCATCGGTAAAGGCGAGCTGCTCGAAGCGGCGCCGGTCCAGGACGGCGGTCTCGAAGTCGTACGCCTTCTCGATCGCCGCCACGGCGGTCCGAATCACCGTCTCGGCGAACTGGGCGTCGGCGGCGGTCAGCGCCGGGTCCTGACCCGAGGTCCGCAGGAAGAACACCCCCACGTCACGATCCTTCATCGAGAACGGCACCGCGACGGCCGACCGGGTCGTGACCGCGATCCCTTCGCCGTTCCAGCGGCGCCGCTCGGCCTCATACAGAGGATCGGTGGCGACATCGGTCACCAGCACCAGCGCGTTGGTGGACAGGGCCCGCTCGATTTCGGGATAGCGGCTCAACTCGATCTCGAGATTGCGCAGCATCGGGTTCTCGAACGCCGCGACCACGAGGCCGGTGCGGTCGCCGGACTTGGCGAGCACCATGGAGCACTTGGAAATGTTCAACACCCGCGCCACCCGGCGCGCCAGGATGTGGTAGATCTCGTCCGGCTTGAGCGAGTCCGTGACCTCGTGGAGGATGTCCACCATTGCGGCGCGGCTGCGCGCTTCCTCCCGGGCCTGCGACAACGCCTGCCCCACGCGCAGGTGCGCCTCCACGCGGGCGAACAGCTCGCGGGCGCGTACCGGCTTGGGAATGAAGTCCGCCGCGCCGAGGCCGAGGGATTTCACGGTGGCCTCTTCGGGCGGCATCGAGGACAGCATGAGCACCGGAAGGTCCTTGAACCGCTCGTCTTCCTTGAGGCGCTCGAGCAGCGCGAGACCGTCTACCTTCGGCATCATGATGTCGAGCAGGAGCAGCTGCGGGCGCTCCGCCGCGACAATGGAGAGGAGATTCTCGCCGCCCGGACTCACGATCACTTCGTACCCACGCTCTTTGAGGATGTAGCTCAGCGTGCGGACCAGCGACGCGTCGTCGTCGGCCAGGAGGATCTTGGCGCCCGCTACACCGCTGCCTTCCGCGGGCGTGTCCCTCATGAAACCGGGGCTTCCAGCAGCGCGGGGTCCACGTTGCCTCCGCTGACGATGAGCACGACGGGCGGGTGCCGGTACGGCGCGAGCGCGCCGGAGCGCAGGGCGGCCGTCGTCGCCGCGCCCGAAGGCTCGACGGTGAGGCCGCACTCACGATGCAGAAAATGCACGGCCTCGCGGATGCGGTCATCCTCCACAGTGACGACGCCGGCGAGCCGGTCCGCGTGCTCCTGGAGCAGGGAAAACGGCAGCTGGCCCACGGTCAAGGTGATGAGGCCGTCGGCGACGCTGGCGGTGCGCTCGAGCATGATGGGCCGGCCGGCGGCGAGCGATTGAGTGAGTTTCGGCGCGCCGACCGGCTCGACGCCGACAACGCGCGCAGGACTGCGCGCGGCCGCCAGCCCGCGCACCACGCCCGAAATGAGCCCGCCGCCGCCGACCGGAACTACGACGGTGGCGACATCGGGCAGCGCTTCGACGATTTCGAGCGCCACCGTGGCCTGTCCCGCGACGACATCGGGGTGATCGAACGGTGGAATGACGTTGAGACCATCGCGGGCAGCGATTTCCAGGGCGGCGGTACGCCGGTCTTCAGAAGTCCGGCCGGCGTAGACCACTTCGCCGCCCCAGCGCTGTACCCCCTGCACCTTGATCGCCGGGGTGGTTTCCGGCATCACGATCACGGCGCGCACGCCGAAGCGCTGAGCCGCGAAGGCCACCGCCTGACCGTGGTTCCCCGAGGAAAAGGTGATCACCCCGCGCTGGCGTGCGGGGTCGGCGAGTTTCCGGATGGCGTTGTAGGCGCCCCGCACTTTGAAGGCGCCGATCGGTTGCCGGCTCTCCAGCTTCAGCCAGGCGTCGAGCGGCTCGATCCAGACGAGCGGCGTGCGCACGGCGACGCCGCGTAAGGCAGCCGCCGCGTCGGCCACCTCCTGGTCGGCGAGTGAGCGGGGAGGCGTCACTTCTTCTTGCCGGCGGGCGCGGGGCGCTTCTTCGCCTTCGCGTCCCGCGGCTTGGCCTCTTCATCCCCCTCGTCGTCCCCGGCCTCGTCATCGTCCTCCCGGACGATCCGTGCGACATCCACCACGAGATCTCCTGGGGTCAGATTCATGACTTTCACACCCTGCGTGTTGCGGCCCGATATCCGGATGCCCTCAACCGGGACCCGGATCACGATTCCCTTCTTGGTGATCATCATCAGCTCGTCGTCCGGCAGCACTTCCTTGAGGGCGATGATGTCACCGGTCTTCTCATTGCGCTTCAGCGTGATGATGCCGCGTCCGCCGCGGTGCTGCACCCGGTATTCGTCCAGCTCCGAGCGCTTGCCCATCCCTTTCTCGGTGACGCACAACAGCGTCGACGCGCGGCGGATGATCACGAGGTCGATGACCTTGTCCTTCTTGTCGAGCGAGATCCCCCAGACGCCGGTCGCCGTCCGTCCCATGTCCCGCACGTCCTGCTCGTGGAAGCGGATGCTCATCCCGTGCCGCGTCGCCATGACGACGTCGTTCTTCCCGTCGGTGATCTGCACGTCGATCAGCTCATCACCCTTCTCGATATTGATGGCCCGGATCCCCACGGAGCGGGGATTCCCGAATTCCGACAGCCGGGTCTTCTTGACCACGCCTTCCCGGGTCGTAAAGAAGAGGAACTGATCCTCCGAGAACTCCCGCACGGGAACGAGCGCGGCCACCCGCTCGGTGGGCTTGATCGAGATGCAGTTGACGACCGGTTTGCCGCGGGCGGCCCGCGCCGCCTGGGGCACTTCGTGCACCTTCAGCCAGTAGCAGGTGCCGTCCTGGGTGAAGAACATCACGTAATCGTGCGTGGACGCGATGAACAGGTGCTCCAGCCAGTCGTCGTCCTTCGTATGGGCGGCGGTGACGCCCCGGCCGCCCCGGCGCTGGCGCCGGTAGGAGGTGATCGGCAGCCGCTTGATGTAGCCGGCGTGGGACACGGTGATCACCATGTCCTCTTCGGCGATCAGGTCTTCGATCGAGAACTCGCCCTGGTCCGCCACGATCTCGGTGCGGCGCTCGTCGCCGAAGCCGTGCGCCAGCTCGGTCAGCTCTTCCTTGAGGATCTTCATGCGCCGCGGCTTCGAGGCGAGAATCTCCTTGCATTCCTTGATGAACTTGCGGACTTCCTTCAGCTCCTCCTCGAGCTTGTTGATCTCGAGGGCGGTGAGCCGGGCCAGCCGCATGTTGAGGATTTCCGCCGACTGCTTTTCGGACAGCTTGAAGCGCTTGCGCAGATTGGCGTCCGCCGTGGGGACGTCCTTCGCCTTGCGGATGATGCGCACGACCTCGTCGATGTGATCGACGGCGATCTTCAGACCTTCCAGGATGTGCTCGCGATCCTGCGCGCGCTTCAGCTCGAATTCCGTGCGGCGCACGATGACCGTGTGCCGGTGCGTGATGAAGTGCTGCAGCATCTCCTTCAGCGTCAGCTCGACCGGAACTCCGTCCACCAGCGCCAGCATGATGGCGCCGAACGTGGTCTGCATCGCGGTGTGCTTGTACAGCTGGTTGAGCACGACGCCGGGGATCGCTTCGCGCTTGAGCTCGATCACGACGCGCATCCCCTCGCGGTCGGACTCGTCCCGGATATCCGAGATGCCCTCGAGCTTCTTGTCGTTGACGAGGTTGGCGATGTTGGCGATCAGATTCGCCTTGTTGACCTGATAGGGCAGCTCTGTCACCACGATCTGCTGCTTGCCGGTCGATTCCCGTTCCTCGATCACCGCCCGGGCGCGCACCACGATGCGCCCGCGGCCCTTCTCGTAGCATTCCTTGATGCCGTCGCGGCCGTAGATGATGCCGGCGGTGGGGAAATCAGGACCTTTGACGAACTTGCGCAGGTCCTTCACGCTGGCGTCGGGGTGATCCACGAGGTGCGTGATGGCCTGGACCACTTCGCTCAGGTTGTGCGGGGGGATGTTGGTCGCCATCCCCACGGCGATGCCGGCCGAGCCGTTGACGATCAGGTTGGGCAGCCGGGCGGGCAGCACCGTCGGCTCGCGCAGCCGGTCGTCGAAGTTGGGGACGAAATCGATCGTATTCTTGTCGATGTCCTCCAGCATCGTCATCGCGATGCGCGACAGGCGGGCTTCGGTGTAGCGGTAGGCCGCGGCGGAGTCGCCGTCCACCGAGCCGAAGTTCCCCTGCCCGTCGATCAGCGGATACCGCAGCGAGAAGTCCTGCACCATGCGCACGAGCGAGTCGTAAACCGCGATATCGCCGTGCGGGTGGTACTTGCCCAGCACGTCGCCGACCACCGTTGCGCTCTTCTTGTAGGGCCGCCCGGGCAGGAGCCCGAGCTCGTTCATGGCGTAGAGGATGCGCCGGTGCACCGGTTTCAACCCGTCGCGCACGTCGGGCAACGCGCGCTGCACGATGACGCTCATCGAGTAGTCGAGGAACGATTCCTTCAGCTCGTCCTCGATCAGGCGCGGCAGGATGCGTTCGCGAATCGGTGCGGTCATGAAGTCGCTTTCAGCTATCGGCCGTCAGCTATCGGCTGCGACGGCGAGGGATTGGAAATCCTTGTAAGTGACTACAAGATAGACACTTAGGCATCCAAATGCAACGCCGATCACACGTCAGAAACGCGTTCGATTTGCTGGGATTTGAGGATTAGTTGATGGCCAAGGGGTACTATGAAGCGCGATGACCGGGCTCGGCGCTGGTGCCTGGATTCCCGAGCGAAGCGACTGGCGAGGCGCCGAGACCCCTCCTACTCCGCAATCGTAACGGCGATTTTCCCGATCTGGTCCCCCCGATCCAGTCGCGCGAACGCATCCCGAGCTGCCTCGAGTGGATACACGGCATCAACGACCGGCCGTAACTGACCCCGCCTCAGCTGCTCCACAACCGCCGCGTACTCATGGGCATTGCCCATGGTCGAGCCGAGAATCGTGAACTGATGCCAGAAGAGCGGCCGCACGTCGGTCACGAGCTTCGGGCCCGAGGTCCCTCCGCACGTGACGATGCGACCCCCCTTGGCGAGCGAGCGCAGCGAATCCGCCCACGTCGCCTCCCCCACATTCTCCACCACGACGTCCACGCCACGTTTGGCCGTCAGGGCCCGCACCTCCTTGACCACCGACTGCGTTCGGTGATTGAGTGTCACGTCGGCACCCAGCGCGCGGGCGCGCGCAAGCTTCGCGTCGGAGGACGACGTGGCGATGACGCGGGCGCCCCGGAGCTTGGCGATGCGCATCGCCGCGAGCGACACACCCCCACCGATCCCCCACACCAGCACCCACTCCCCCGCCTGCACCGCGGCGCGCGTGGCCACCATGCGCCACCCGGTCAGGGAAACCAGGGAGAACGCCGCCGCTTCGGGCCACGTGAGCGCGGGAACGAGGTCGGGGATCCGGGCCAGGTTGTGCGCCGGCACGGTGATGTATTGGGCCAACAGACCGGGATGGTGCTCACCCAGAATGCCGTAGTCGACGCAGAGCGAGTGCTCACCTTTGCGACAAAACTCGCACGTGTAGTCGGAAATGCCCGGGTTCACCATCACCGCATCCCCGGGATGCCAGGGGGAGTCCGCGCCGACTTGATCGACGACGCCGGCGCCGTCCGAGCCCAGGATGTGCGGCAGCGCCCGGGGCAGGCCCGGCAAC
>DATFGN010000007.1:0-3042 GCA_035249405.1 Gemmatimonadales bacterium | reverse complement strand
GACGGGGTCTCTTCAACCTCGGGCGTGTTGGTCAGCTGGGTCGGGGTCCCGCCTTCGGCGGGAACAACCCAGATGTCCATGCTCGATCCCGCGTAGAAGACGATCTCACGACCGTCGGGCGACAATCGCGGGAACCCGCCTGCCCGTGGACCGATCACGATAGGCTGAGCGGCCCCGCCGTCGAGCCGCATTCGGTAAAAGCCGATGTCGCCTTGGAGATTGGAATCGTAGATCAACCACGCGCCATCGGCGGACACGTCGTGCGTCTCGACGATCTGCATGCCGGTGGTGACGGGCCGGCCGTCGCTGACGCGCAAGGGCAGCGAACCATGGAGAGGGAAGCTCCACACGTTTTGTTTGCCGATGAGCTTTGCGAGGGCGAGGCGCCGTCCATCGCGCGAGACGGAGATGGAATGGGCGTCGGTGCCGCCCGGCACCTTCACCGCGGCTCCCCGCGGACCCTCCGGTCCCACGGTCACGAGATAGATCTCGCGCGGCCCATCGCGATCCGAGATGAACAGCAGGTGTTGATCGTCGAGCCACGCCGGGCTGACGTTGAGGTGCGTCTCGTCCGTGACCTGCACGAGCCTCCCGGTCTCCGGGTCGATCAGCCAGACCGTCGCGGGCGCCAGGTTCCATCCGTCGGTCCAGAAGTTGTTGCCGTAGACATAGGCGAGCCACCGGCCGTTGGGGGACCAGGCGAGCGAATGCGGCCGCCAGGTTCCTCCCTGGACCGTGAGCAGGCGGGGTTGCGAGTCGATCGTAGCAAACGTGAAGAGGCTGTCGTTGGACACGAACGCAGCACGCGTATCGTCGCGAGTCCAGGCGATGGACGAGAACCGCGGCACAGGGACGGCGAGGTCTGGGCCGCCGAGCCGCTTGACCGACCGCATGCTCCTGGTGCGCGGGAAGGTCGCTGGACGCGGCTCGCGCACGTAGCGCACCAGCTCGCCGTCGGCGCTCCAGGTGGGGAACGCATCGTCGGCGATTGCGTCGTTCGTCAGCCGCACCTCGCCGCCACTCGGTCCGCCGGCCGCGCTGCGCACGCCGATGCTCTTGCGACCGCCCCTGACGGAGGTGAACGCGACCATGCTGCCGTCGGGGGAGAGCGTAGGCTGATATTCGATGCCCGGCTCGCTCGTCAACCGAACAGCGTTGGCGGTCGTGAGCGCGAGGGGATGAGACCGCAGCAGGCGTGCCGCCACCAGACCCAGCAGCGCCACGCTGACGACACCGCCGATCAGATGCCTGCGTGAGATCGCGCGGCGTGGAGTAACGAGCGCGGGCTCGGTCGTGGCGTGACGCGTATCCAACGGCGGCGGTGCGCGCCTCGATTCCCGCCGAGCGCGTACCGCGTCGATCAGCGCCACAGTTTCCGGTGAGGGATCGACCTCCAGATCTTCCCGTAGGCGGCGTCGCAGATCTTCGAATGCGCGGAGCGCGGCGGCACGATCGCCGATCCGGTCCAGCAGACTGATGCGTCGGGCAGCCGTGCGTTCGTCGTAGGGAGCCAGGAGCGTCGCGCGAGCGGTCCAGCGCGCGGCCAGCTCCAGCCGGCCGGTCGTTTCCTCTCGTTCCGCGAGCCCCTTTGCGGCTTCCAGGGCCCGCTCCCGCAACCGGCCGCGCTCGGCCTCCATCCAGCGCTCGAAGTCGGGGAGGCCCGACACGAGGAAGCCCGGCGCCAGGTCGCCGCGGTACAGCTCAAGCGCCTTTTCCGGCGCTCCGGCATCGAGTTCCTTCTCGAACTGTACGACGTCGCACCGCAGGCGTTCATCCACGACCCGGACTTCGTCGTCGCCACGGGTCGCCAGCACCTCGGCGCCGAGTGCCTGCCGCAATACGTAGATGGCACGATTCAATGCCTGGCGGGCGTGCTGGCCGTCGGCTTCGGGCCAGAACACCGCGCGGACCGTGTCCTTGCGATGGAAACGTCCGGAATCGGTCGTGGCGAGGTAGAGCAACAGCGCCAGGCGGCTCGGTTGGGTCAGCACCGCGCGGACCGGTTGGCCGTCGGGACCGGTCAGTTCAACTCCACCCAGCATGCGCAGCGTGACCAGGCCGTCGCCCACAGACCCCCCGTTCACCAGTGACCGCTCAGGTCACCCACCCGGGACCGCGCCGGGACCGTCCGGTCGTAAGCTGGCCCACCCGCATCCCCAATGAGTCCACCGGCTAGGGAGAAAGTCGCGGTCGGGAAGGACGCTGACAAGGCGGGCCACAATTGCCAAGGAGTATCCATGTCCCCGTCGAAAGCCGGCTTCGCCCTCGCTGCTTCCCTCCTATTCGCCGGAGCCTGTACGGACCGCCAACCGACAGCGCCCACGGATCCGCGATTCATTGTCCATGGTGTCGAGACCGGCAATCGCCTGCGTAACGTCGGCGTGATGGTGTACCGCGTGCCGGACGATCCGACTTGGTACTACTGGGATTGCTCAGGCAGCCTGATTGCGCGTCGCGCCTTCCTGACCGCTTCGCATTGCCTGACCGGCGAATTGAATCCGTACCTGTATGGTATTTCGGAATTCGGTGTCGCCTTCCCGTCCCGTCTGCTCGATACCGGAGATCCGTTCAATCCCAAGCTGCCGGATGGTGAGCCGGTGTATCCGGGGCACATCGTGCTGTACCCCGGAGCTGAGCAGAACAAGTATTCGGATTTTGCGACCGAAGCGGAGTGGCTGGAATACCCGGACTTGGCAGTTGTGGTTTTGGACCGACCGGTCCGCGGCATCGATCCGGTCGAGCTGCCGCCGATCGGCTGGATCGAGCGGCACGCGCGCGAGCTGCGCCTCCGGTTGACGGGGTTAGCCGGCTACGGCCTCACCAACGTCGCTGGATACTATGGGGATGTCGATCAAACCTTCATCGACTGGGGCATCCGCCGCTTCGGGACGCTGCGGTTCACCAGTCTGACCCCAACGGTGGCGTTTTTCGACCCCGCGCCGTCCTCTGGCTGCTACTTCGATTCCGGCGGCCCGGCGTTTGTCCTGGACGAATCCCGTGACCGCAACCAGCGTGTCCCCGGAGCAGTCGAGATGCAACTCG
>DATFGN010000006.1:0-2909 GCA_035249405.1 Gemmatimonadales bacterium | reverse complement strand
CCGGGGTGTTGACGCACCTCGGCCGTTCTTGTGTCCACGACAGCTAGTGCCTGTGGCTCACGTCACGAGACAGTAGCAACCATTCGCGAAAGCCAGCAAGGTGCTTGCTTGAAGTGGGCCGCAAAAAGCCCCCAACCGCCGTTGGGGGCTGCGGCCAGAGTCTGTCAGTACTCGTACTGCAGCTCGTAGAGATGGCCCGCCTTCGCCATCTCGGTCACCTCGATCACCCGGTCGTCGTTGCTGAGCACTACGCGGAACGTTCGGAGGATCGGCAGGTCCGTCGGCAACTCCAGTGCCTCGTACTGCTCTTGCGTCGCGATGCACGCGGACACTTTGTCGACCGTGCGAAGCGGCGGATAGCCAGCCTCGGCGAGCAGCGCCGGCGTGCCACCCCGGATCTTCTTCTTGTGCATCATGGCCGTGCCGCGCGCCAGCTCCAGCGGGTAGTACGACTTCACCAACTCGCACGGCTCGTCGTCGAGGAGCAAGACTTGCTTGCGCAGCAGCGCCCGCTCACCCTCGATCAGACCCAGGGCGGCACGAACGTCAGCCGGCGGAACAACCTCGGCGACGTCCAGCAGGGTGCTCTGTGCGGCCTGGCCGCGATTCTGCGCCTCGGTGATCCACCGGTACGCCTCGCCAGCGGATGCTGGCGCGGAGTATGCCGCCGGGTGCATCGTCTGGCGCCGGTGAGCGCGCACCTTGACGGAGGCGCCGGCCCGCCCAATGGCGAGCCCCTCGGCCTTGAGGAGACCCAGGGCCTTCTGCACCGTGGCGCTGGACGCGCTGAAGCGAGTCTTGAGCTGCTCGGTGGATGGCAAGTCACCGCCGGGTTCGACGTCACCCGCCATGATCTGCTCGCGGAGGTCTGCTGCGATTCTCTCGTGCAGTGGACGCTTGTCCACGCTTTCCGGGGTCGCCTTTGGGGTCATCGCTTCACCTGCATTTCGTAGTGGAGATGCCGCCCTCTGGCGGGCATGGTCATGAGATCGACTTGGATAGGGGTCCCTTCCTCGTCGGCTGTTACGCGCCGCAGTATGAGCACGGGGTCGCGATCGGCTAGGCGCAACGCTTCACGCTCAGCTGCACTCGGCATGCGGGCCGTCACGTCTTCGTGGACGCGATCCGGGGTGTGGCCAAGCTGGGCGAGCAGTGTGACGGCACCCCCCTTGATCTTCCAAGGGTCGGCCAGTGGGGTCCCCGCTGCGATGGCGGCCGGGTAGTACGTGTCCGTCAGCTCGATCGGCTCACCGTCGAGTGTGATGACTCGCTGCCGAACCACTGCGGAGCCCCCTTTGGGGATGCCGAACACCTCGGCAACCTCCGCCGGAGCTGGTATCTCGCCAGCGAAGGTTAGTTTTTGGCCGCCTTTGTGGCCGTGGTTCGCTGACTCCTCGGTCCACGCATCGCTTGCCCCTGTGTGGCGTGGAGCCACGTATGGCGCTGATGCGCTGACCCATTCGTCACTCGCCATGACGCACTCCTCGTTGCTCGCAACTCGGGAACCTTATCGCTCTTCACAGTAAGTGACCTGGTGGGGCGTAGTCATGTGCAGAGAAGCTTGCTACCTTTCACGAAAGGCAGTACGGTCCTCGTATTCGCCTCACCGACAGAGAGGAGGGGGTCGTGGATCCCGTCGTTGCTGAACCCGTGCTGACCGTCAAGGAGGTCGCCACCGCGCTCCGCACGCATCCGTCCACCGTCTACCGGTGGATCAACAACGGAGAGCTGGAGGCCATCCGATACGGCCGCGCCTGCACCTGTGGCGCCAGCGTGCGCGGCGGCGCGATCCGCATCCCCGCATCGGTAGTTGAGGCCTTCCAGAACCGAGAGGCGGTTGCCTGATGAACAGCAACACCACACTCTCTGCTTGCCCCACCGCTCCGTTGTCTCCGGCTGTGATGGCCGCCCAGTGCGAGGCGGCTGTGGCCCGCGCCGCGGTTCTCGCGAAGCGTGCCGACGCCGAGCGCCGGCTGTCTGACCTGGACGCCGACAGCCTCGTCCACGCTGTGGACCTGATGGCCGGCCGCGCCCTGATCGAGGCCGCGCGATGAGCCGCCCGTCCCGCCGCGAGATGCGGGAGCTGGCCGAGGATCGCGAGAAGTGTGCCGCCCGCTGCGACCGGAACGCTCAGTCGGGCCGCGAGGCAGCCGCCGATCCGGCGAACAGCCCGGCGATCAGGGCTCAGGCTGCTGCTGCGGCCCGGTCCGCCGCGGGGCACGCCCGTGAGTACCGCGAGGAAGCCGAAGCGCTCCGCGACGGCCGGATCCCGGGGGAGGACTGGTGACCGCCCGCACGGTGTACGCCGAGTTCCCGGCGGGCGCCCCGCGCGGCAGCTGGCCGGCGGAGGAGAAGGCCGCGGAGCTCACCCGTCAGGGTCAGCCCGCGACGGTCCGGCAGGACATCGTGCGCGACGTGTTCATCGTCGTCCCGGCAGGTGAGCGCAGTGAGTGACTCGAACGCCTACAGCCTGCGCTGGCAGCGGGATGCGCATCGTGCGCTCGGCGAGTTCCTGGCCTCGGCCGTCGAACTGGGTTTGCCCGCGATCTCGTGGACGATCGCCACGTCTGGCGCCCTGGTTGGCGATGTGGATTCTCTGACGTCGACGCCGGAGCAGATGCGGGCCGCGCATGCGACGTGGGCCGGCATGCTCGGTGGCGAGGCGAAGGAGCGCACCGACTCGTCCGGTGTCGTCCATCTGTACGCCGGGTTCGCCTGGTCGAAGAACACCGAGGTTCGCGGCGCCATTCGCGCCACGATCCACCCCGGATTCGACGGCGGCGAGTCGGATGTCTGACGCCGAGCGTGAGGCCACGCACCGCCGGCTCGCCGAGGTCAACCGGCAGTCCGCCTCCCGCCCGAAGTAGCCCACAGGCCGGCGGCGGCGCGGTTGACCTCCCCCGTCCCGC
>DATFGN010000005.1:0-4690 GCA_035249405.1 Gemmatimonadales bacterium | reverse complement strand
GCGAAGCTGCAACGGCGCGAGGGGATCTGGATCCTGATGGACCTGGAATCCACCAACGGCACTTTTGTCGACAGCGAGCGGGTCACGACTGAAACGCCGATCGCCCCGGGCACGATGGTCCGGTTCGGCGATGTGCAGCTGGTGTTCGAGCCGACCGACGATGCCCTCGGGGTCGCGAAGGGCGGCGGGACCAAGGTGTTGGAGTCTTTCAAGCCCGGTGCGGCCCCAGCAGCGCCGCCACCGCCGCCACCGCCGCCACCACCGCCACCGCCGCCGCCACCTCGACCATCTGCGGCACCTACACCGCCTCCGGCCGCTGCCCCCAAACCACCGCCAGCGGCCGCGCCGGGTCCGAAAGCCGCCGCGTCAGCACCGCCGAAACCCGGGACGCCACCCAAGCGTCCGCCTCCGAGGGCGGCGGCGACGCCACCGGCTCAACAAAAGAAACAGGGCAAAGGGTGCGGCGGCAGCGCGGCGGTCATCGTATTGGCAACTTCGGCTCTGATCTACTGGATCCTGGTGTAGACGACTCGACGTGCACATCACCTGCGCAGGTCGGACCGACGTCGGCATCATCCGGTCGGGGAATGAGGACAGCTACCTCATGGTTCCCGATCGGGGCATTTTCGTCGTGGCCGATGGGATGGGTGGCCACGCAGCCGGTGAAGTGGCGAGCGACATGGCGGTCACCCACATAGCCCGCGAGCTGGGGTCCCTCAAGGGGCTTGGCGACAAGGAAGTCACCGAGCGGATGCAACAGGCGATTCGCAGCGCCAATGCGGCGATCTTCCAGCGCACCCTCACCGAGCACGACAAGCGCGGCATGGGGACGACCGTCACGTCCCTGGTCCTCTACGAAGGGCGGTTCCTGATCGGCCAGGTGGGAGACAGCCGCGCCTACCTGCTGCGCGACGGTAAGCTCACGCAAATCACCAAAGACCACTCCTACGTCCAGGAACAGGTGGATGCCGGGTACCTGACCCCGGACCAGGCCCGCACCCATCCCTACAGCAACGTCATCACCCGCTGCGTGGGAGCGAACAGCGACGTGCAGCCCGACATCTACGTGGGCTCGGTGAAGAAAAGCGACCTCTTCCTGCTGGCGTCCGACGGGCTGACCGGCATGCTGGAAGACCCTCAGCTGCACGAAGTCATGAAGCACACCGAGCAGATGCCGCAGGAGCAGGTGGACCAGCTGATCAACGAGGCCAACCGCCACGGCGGCCTCGACAACATCACGGCGATCGAGGTCCGGATCGATTCGGTCGACTACCCGGACGACGACGAGACGACGCAGGCGACGCAGGCGCCCGGTCGCCGGCGCTGAGCAGGGCGCGGTTCTGGGCGAGCCGCGTCGCCACTTCCTCACGCGGCCATTGCACCAACGCCATCACAGCGGATGCCGCGATCCGGGCCGGCCGCAGCGTGAAGACACGCAAACGCCGCGCTGAGCGATAGAGCTCCGTGGCGACCCGCGGCAGGCCCAGATGGGCTTCGCCCTCCGACCCGGCGAGCTGACGTATCTCACCGTCGCGCCGCACCAGGGGGAGGTCGACCGCCAGCATCCCTTCCTTGACCGGGAAATCGAGAAACAGCTCTCCGGGCGCCAGCCCGATCTCCCCGGCGAGACGGTCCTCGACCTGCTCCACGAGATCGGGATCGGTCCCCGGCCAGGAGGGGGTCTCGAACGGCAGATCGGTCGCCGGCAGGTCGAGCGCCCGCTTGGCGAGGCGGCGCTCCCCCAGCGCGCGGGCGAGCCCCGTCGGGTCGTCCCGCCCCAGCTCGTGGATCAGTCCATCGTCGGTGGCCATCGCTACGTCTTCCACCCGGATCCGCTCGTCCCGAATGGCGCGGCGCACGAGACGTTTGAACATCGCGGTGGCGCTGCGCACCGCGTGGTGCCAGTACACGGTACGGTACATCTGGTATTTGGCGAACAGCAGCGACTCCAGGGCGGCGAGGCCCTTCTCATGCAGCGCCAGCGAGACCCGTCCGCTCGGGCCCCGGGCCAACGTGAGTGACGAGAGCAGGCGCTCCACGTCGATCACGCCGTAGGGAACGCCGCACATCCACGCGTCGCGCGACAGGTAGTCGAGCTTGTCCACGTCGAGCGATCCCGCGATGAGCCCGGCCAAGGGCGCCTTGGTCTGGCCCCGGATCAGCGCGAGCAACTTGGCCGGCCCGACCCCACACCGCTCGAGTGTGCCCGCGAGATCACTGCGGGTCAGGTGCCGTTCCGCCAGGATCTCGTGCCGCGTGAGCCCCGCTTCCTCGAGCGCGTGCGAAAAGGGGTAGTGCCCGATGTCGTGCAGCAGGGCCGCGAAGCGTAGCGTGACCGCGTCGGCCGCGTCGATGCGATGGCCGCTCTCCTCGAGGAGGGTGAGCGCGCGCCGGGCGAGGTGATAGGCGCCCAGCGCATGCTCGAACCGCGTGTGGGTCGCCCCGGGGTAGACGAGAAACGCGTGCCCGAGCTGGCGCACGTAACGGAGTCGTTGGACGGCTGGTGAGTCGAGGAGCTCGAGCGCGTCAGGCTCGAGCCGGATGTTGTTCCAGAGCGGATCGCGAACGAACTCGAGCCGGCTCACGCCTTCGGACCGGGGGGGCCCGCCGCGCGTACGACATCCTGCACCTGATCCTGGAATTGCTCGAAGTTGCGGCGGAACAACTCGGCCAGCCGTCGCGCCTGCGCGTCGTACGCCGCGGGATCGGACCAAGTGCGCCGCGGCAGTAAGACCTCGGCCGGCACCCCGGGAACCTCCGTGGGCACGGCGAGTCCGAAGGCGGGCTCCTGGACCGTCGGCACGCGGTCGAGGCGGCCGCTCAAGGCCGCCCGCACGATGGCCCGGGTGTGCGCCAGCCGCATGCGCTGGCCGGTTCCGAACGGCCCGCCGGTCCAGCCGGTGTTCACGAGCCAGCAATGGACGCCGTGGCGAGCGATTTTTTCGCCGAGCAAGGTGGCGTAGGTATTGGGATGCCGCGGCAGGAACGGGGCCCCGAAGCAGGCGCTGAACGTCTCTTTCGGCTCCGTCACGCCGCGCTCGGTGCCGGCGACCTTGGCGGTGTACCCGGAGAGAAAGTGGTACATCGCCTGCGCGGGTGTGAGCTGAGCGATCGGCGGCATGACGCCGTACGCGTCGCAGGTGAGGAAGACGATGTGCGCCGGGTGTCCCGCGATGCCGCTCGGCACGTGGTTGGGAATGAAATGAATCGGATACGACGCGCGGGTATTCTCCGTGATGGCTGCCGAGTCGAGATCGAGCGTGCGCGTCGCGGAATCCACGACCACGTTTTCGAGCACGGTGCCGAAGCGCCGCGTCGTGGCGTAGATCTCGGGTTCCCCTTCAGGGGAGAGCTTGATCACCTTGGCGTAGCAGCCTCCCTCGAAATTGAACACGCCGACGTCACTCCACCCATGCTCGTCGTCACCGATCAGGTCACGCTCCGGGTCGGCCGACAACGTGGTCTTGCCGGTGCCAGACAGCCCGAAGAACAGCGCGACGTCGCCCGCCTCGCCCACGTTGGCCGAGCAGTGCATCGGCAGCACGCCCTGGGCGGGGAGTAGGTAGTTGAGCACCGTGAAGATCGACTTCTTCATCTCGCCCGCGTAGCGCGTGCCGCCGATCAGCACGACGCGCCGCGCGAAGTTGACCACGATGAACGTGCCGGTCTTGGTTCCGTGCGTGCCGGGTTCCGCCTGGAGCTCGGGGGCGTGCAGCACCTGCCAGGCCGGCTTGAACGCCGCGAGGTCTTCCGCGGATGGCCGGAGGAACATGTTGTAGACGAAGAGGGTGTGCCACGCGTTGGGACTCACGAACCGGACCGGGACCCGGTAGGCAGGATCGGCGCCCGCAAACAGGTCGCGCACGAACAGCTCCTGGCCATTCAGATGGTGCAGCACATCCGCGAGCAATCGATCGAAATGCTCGGTGGACAGTGGCTGGTTCACTTTGCCCCACCAGACTTCGTCGGCGCAGGACGGATCCCGGACCACGAACTTGTCGTTGGGGCTGCGCCCGGTGTGCGGGGTCGTTACCGCGCAGAACGGTCCCGAGTCGGCCAGCACCCCTTCGCCGCGCCGGACGGCATGCTCGTAGAGCATCGCGGGACCGAGGTTCCAGAACACCGGCCGCTGGGGCGCGAACCCGATCAGGTTCGCTCCGGAAGTGCGAGCGGCGGCGGTGGTCGGGGCGGTCGACATGATCGTTCCTTTAGTGAGCGGGCCGCTCTTGGCGGCGATGTTCCAGCGCGTCGATAGCGGCAAGTACCGCCAGATTCACAATTTCGTTCACTTCGGCCCCCCTTTGCAAAACGTGTACCGGCTGAGCCATTCCCACCAGGACCGGCCCAATCGCCTGCGCCCCGCCCAGCCGCTCGAGGAGCTTGTAGGCGACGTTGGCCGAGTCGAGGTTCGGGAAAATCAACACGTTGGCGGCACCGCGTAGCCGGGCAAAGGGATAGGTCCGGGTCAGGATCCGCTCGACGACGGCCGTGTCCGCTTGCATTTCCCCGTCCACTTGCAGGTCCGGCTCCCGCTCGTGCAACCGGTCCACGGCGCGCCGCACCTTCTCCGCCGACGGGTGCTTGACCGAGCCAAAGTTGGAAAATGAGAGCAGAGCGACCCGCGGCTCGAGGCCGAGCCGCCACACGAACCGCGCCGTCGCGGATGCGATTTCCGCCAGCGTCTCCGAAT
>DATFGN010000004.1:0-9382 GCA_035249405.1 Gemmatimonadales bacterium | reverse complement strand
GGCGGCGGTTCTACGTGAAAGGGATCAATCTCGGCGCGGCGCGACCGGGAAAGTTCCCAGCCGAATTCCCGAGCGATGACTCGACCTACCTCCACTGGATCGGCTTGATCGCGGCGGCGCACGCCAACGTCGTCCGACTGTATACGATCCTGCCGCCGGCCTTCTACCGCGCCGTGAAACGGTGGAACGACGCGCACCCCGACCGAGCGCTGTGGCTGATCCACGGCGTCTGGGCCGAGGCCCCGCCTGGCGACGACTACGACGAACCACGGTGGAAAAGCGAGTTTCACGACGAAATGCGGCGCGTGGTCGACGTCGTCCACGGCCACGCCGTGATCCCGGGCCGCCCGGGGCACGCGTTCGGTCGCTACACGGTCGACGTATCGGACCACGTGCTGGCGTTCATCATCGGCCGGGAGTGGGAGCCGTTCACGATCCGCCATTACAACGAATCCCGACCGGGCGTGACGTCCTTCCGGGGAACCTTCCTGAACGTCACCCGAGGGACGCCCTCGGACGTGTGGATGGCGGAACAATGCGATTTTCTGATGCGCTACGAGTGGGACACGTTCCACGCGCAGCGGCCGATCGCCTACACCAACTGGCCCACGCTCGACCCCCTGCATCATCCGACCGAGCCGACGCTCGAAGAAGAGCGCGAGCTGCGCCGGCGTCAGGGCCTGCCGACGGCGGAGCATATTCGCGAGTACGACAACGACGACCAGTCCCTGGACGCGATGGTCGTGCGGACGACCGGCGTGAACCAAGCAGGCTTCTTCGCGGCGTTTCACGCGTATCCGTACTATCCCGACTTCATCGACTACGACTCGACCTACGGTACCGCGCGCTCATCGTCGGGACGGTCGCATTATCTCGGGTACCTGCTCGACTTGAAACGGCACCACACCGGACGGCCGCTGCTGATCGCCGAGTACGGGGTCCCGTCGTCCCGCGGACTGGCCCACTTGCAGCCCGAAGGGATGCACCATGGGGGCCACGACGAGCGCGCCCAAGGCGTGATCGACGTGCGGCTGACACGGGAAATCCGCGAAGCCGGCCTCGCCGGCGGGATTCTGTTCGCGTGGATCGACGAATGGTTCAAGCACAACTGGGTGGTGATCGATCTCGAGGTCCCGGCCGAACGGAACCGGCTGTGGTTCAGCCCGATGGACGCCGAGCAGAACTATGGTCTCCTGGGTCAGTACGCTGGACGCGAGCGCACCACCCCGGAGCTGGGAGGCGATCCCGCCGGGTGGCGCGCGTTGCACGCCCTCACAGGGAATGACTCGCTGCGGCTGCGCGTCGGGTCGGACGAGGCGTACGTGTACCTGACCCTCGAGCTCGGCGTGCCCTCACTCATACCGGACTCGGTCCGGTATCTCGTGGGCATCGACACCTATCGTCGCGACCGGGGGGAGTTCCGGCTCCCCGGTGTCCCGGGCCTGGGGTTCGGCATCGAGTTCTACCTGCAGCTCGGCGACTCGACCGATGGCCGGATGTTCGTCACCCGCAGCTACAACCCGTACATCATTCCACGATCCGGCATGGGCCCCGCCGATCTTGATCCGTTCTACAACTTTCTGTGCACCGTAGAATCCCGGACCGATGCCGCCCAGTTCGATTCGCTCTTCGTGACGACTAACCGGTTCCGCCTCACGCGCTCCGGGACCCGGATTCCCGCCCGCGGGGTTGACCGCGGGCGACTGCGTTTCGGGCGGCAGACCGAGTCCTCGCTCGCCGATTGGTACGTGGATCGACAGGCGGGCCTGGTGGAAGTGCGCCTCCCGTGGGCGCTGCTCAACGTGACCGATCCGTCGTCGCGCACCGTGCTGACGGCGATCCAGGACCGCGGCAAAGTTCTCACCGCCGCGACCGATGGGTTCCGGTTCGTCGTCGCCGCGCTGGGCCGCGGCGGCGATCAGGTCGTCGCCTACTTGCCGGCGGATGCGACGTATACTTGGCCGACGTGGGAGGAGCCGACGTGGCACGAGCGTCTCAAACCGGCCTACTACGCCATGCAGGACCTGTGGGGTTCGTGGTGACCGCCCCGTGGCTCCGGTCGCTCGCCGGCGTTCTGCTGGTCATCGCCAGAACCGCGGCTGCGCAGCTTCCGGAAGCGGAGGACGCGTTCGAGCGCGGCGAGTATCGCACCGCCCGCGCCCTGTACGACTCCGTGCTGGCGCTCGACTCGCTCAACCCCCGCGCCCTGTATCGACTGGCGGTGCTCGACAGCTGGGACGGCAACCTCAAGCAATCGCTGGCGCGGTTCGTGCGCCTGCGTGGCATCGAGCAGTCCCTCGATATCGCTGTCGCGCACGCCAAGGTCCTGTCGTGGGACGGACAAACGCGCTGGTCGGAAGCCCTGTACGATTCGGTGCTCGCCATCGATTCGGCGCGGAGCGATGCGTTGGCCGGCCGGGCGCGCGCCGTCGCGTGGAGTGGGGACCTGGACCGCGCCGAGCGACTGTGGCGGGCCGCGCTCGAACATCATCCGGATGATGCGGAGATCTTGATCGGCCTAGCGCAGACGTTGTACTGGGAAGGGGAACCCGGACTCGCGGAGGGCTACGTCGCCCGCGCCCGCGCGCTCGCCCCTGCGGATCCTACAGCGCGCGATCTGTTCGACCAGCTGCGGGCGGAGCGCCGTCCGATGCTGGCCGTTGCCTCCGATGGCTCCAGCGACATCGAACACAACCGGTTCGTATCCCTGGCCGCGACCTTCAGTGCCTCCCTGATCTCGTCGCTGCGCAGCTCCCTGCGTGCGAGCTGGCGCCGCAACGATCTCGGCGGTCTCGTCGGCACGAGCAGCGGTTTCGAGACGTGGGTGGTCCAGTCGTTCCGTGGCGGCTCCACCCTGCGGGTGGGGGCTGGTGCCCGCGCCCTGAACTGGGACATCGGCACACGAACCTTTGTCACGTTCCAGGCGGGCATCGGGCTGCGCCCGGCGAAATTCAGCGCGATCAACGTGGCGTACGCGCACTATCCATTCGACGAGACCGCGCTGCTGGTGCGGCGCCACTTCGTGTGGAACGAGCTCGATGTCTCGGCCGACTTCGCGCCGGGACCCAGCGTCGACATCACGGTGGTGGGAAACGCGGCCTGGCTCTCGGACGGCAATCGCCGGCTCATCGGAGCGACGTCCGTCATGGTCGGGGTCTCGGGCGGGTTGCGGGTCGGCGCGTACGCCAGGGTCATGGGATACCGCGAGGCGAATCCGGGACGGGATTATTTCGCTCCGGATCGGTTCACCCTTGGCGAGGGACGCGTGGCCTATGCCTGGCGCCGGCAACGCTGGGCGGTGCGCCTGACCGGAGGCTTGGGCGCGCAGCAGGTCGGGTCGAGCGGCGCGACCCAGATGGAGTGGCACGGAGACGTCACGCTGTCGCGGAGCTGGAAAGCCCTCAACGAGCTGGCCCTCGTCGCGCTGTACACCAACAGCGCGACCGCCCGGAGCGGCGCCGAAGTGACGCCGACGTACCGCTATTGGTCGGTGGGAATCCGGATGCGCCGAGGCTTCTAGGGACGTCGCCCGGCGGCCTTCTCCGCATCACGCAGCACCCGCAGCGCGTTCAACCCCACGACTTTTTTCACGTCATCCGGCTTCCAGCCGCGCCGCAACAGCTCGGCCACGAGATCGGGGAACTTCGTCACATTCTCGAGCCCTTGGGGCACGGTGCTGATGCCGTCGAAATCCGAGCCCAGCCCGACGTGATCGACTCCGGCCACGGTGCGGATGTGCTCGATGTGGTCGGCTACCTGTTGCAGGGTGGCGCGGGGCGCCGCGCGCTGCCACGCCCGCGTCGAGTCGGCGAACCGGGCGGAATCGAGTCCCGCGGCCCGCAGCGCCGCCGCCCGCGTTTGCATGCTGTCTTCATAGACCCGCACCGCTTCGGAAACGAAGCCGGGGTTGAAATTCACCATGACCACGCCGCCGTTCGTCCCGACGAGCTTCAGGATCGAGTCGGGAACGTTGCGAACGTGATTCGCCAGCGCCCGCGCCGAGGAATGTGAATAGATCACCGGCGCCCGGGTGACGCGCAGCGCGTCCAGCATCGTGGCATCGGACACGTGCGAGAGATCCACGAGCATCCCCAGCCGGTTCATCTCGAGCACCACCTGCTCGCCGAATCTCGTGAGACCGCCGTGCTTGGCCGAGTCGGTGGCGGCATCGGCCCAATCGGTGGTCTCCCAGTGCGTGAGCGTCATGTAACGCACGCCAAGCGCGTAGAACATGCGCAGCGCGCCGAGGGAGCTTTCGATTGCGTGGCCCCCTTCGATACCGATCAGGCAGGAGACCTTGCCGGCCTTGAAATTGCGCTCGATGTCGGCGGCGGTGAACGCCATCGCGAGATCGCGCCGGTAGGCGTCGCACAGGTGGCGGACCACGTCGATCTGCTCCAACGCGTACACCGCCGGGTGTTCGCCCTCGTGCATCGTGCTCACCGGCACGTACGCCGCCCAGAACTGCGCCCCCACCATGCCGGCGCGCAGCTTGGGAATGTCGGTCATGAGCCCGAGCTGAGTGGCACCGAAATCCACCGAGTCCACGCCGCCTCGCCCGCGGATCGCATCCGGGATGTCGTTATGGCCGTCTACCAGTGGAACCGTCTTCAGGAGCCGCAGCGCCTGTGCGCGATAATCCGTCGCCGCGGCGGCCGGCGCCTGGGCAGCCACTGCGGGCAAGAGCACCGTCGTACAAAGAACCAGACCAAAGAATCCGCGCATCGCCGTTCCGGTTTCGTAGTGGAGGCCGAGAAAGCTGGCGTCGCCCCTGCTCGTTATCAAGATTAGGTTTCGCCTATGACGGACCCCAAGTCGATGATCTCGTTCACCTTGAACAGGGAGCCGTGCCAGGCGGCGTTCGCGCCGCACAAAACCCTGCTGGAGGTGCTGCGCGAAGACCTGGGCCTGACCGGGACGAAGCACGGCTGCGAGCTCGGGGAGTGCGGCACCTGCACCGTGCTGGTGGACGGCCGCCCGGTCCTTTCCTGCCTCATGCTCGGCCTGGCGTGCGAGGGGCATGCCGTCGATACCATCGAAGGAATGTCGGGCGCGACCCTCCATCCGCTGCAAACGGCGTTCGCGGACCTGGGCGCGGCGCAGTGCGGCTACTGCACCCCTGCTTTTCTGCTGGCTGCCCAGGCCTTGCTCGCCGCGAACCCGACGCCCTCCCGTCACGACATCAAGCAGGCGTTGGCCGGCAACCTGTGTCGCTGCACCGGTTACATCAAGATTTACGAAGCGGTGGAGCTGGCCGCGGCCCGCATGCGGGGCGAGCGCGCCGAGCCGGCGCCGGAGACTCTGTATGGGCGACGGTAAGAAAAGGGCGGACGGGCGGTCAGATAAGGCGGCGGTCGGGCGGTCGGGCGGACAGGCGGACGCTCAGGTGCCGACCGGCCGACCGCCGGACCGCCCGACCGCCCTACGCGTTATCGGAAAGGCGCTCCGGAAGGTCGATGCAGTTGCGAAAGTCACCGGGGCCACCAAGTTCGCCGACGATCTGGCCCTGCCCCGGATGCTCTACGCCAAGCTGCTGCGCAGCACGCAGCCCCATGCCCGGATTCTCGCTATCGACACCTCGAAAGCCCAGCAGCTCGAGGGAGTCCAGGCGGTGCTCACGGGCAAGGATTTCCCGATTCCCTTCGGCATTCTCCCGGTGAGCCAGGACGAGCACGCGCTGTGTCCTGACACGGTGCGCTTCATCGGAGATCCGGTGGCCGCCGTGGCGGCGACGACGGAAGAAGCCGCGACCGCCGCGCTCGACCTGATCGACGTTCGTTACGAGCCGCTGCGGGCCATCGGCTCGGCGGAGGACGCCGTCGCGCATCCCGAGCCGCGCATTCACGAGTACGGCGACAGCGGCAACCTCCACAAGCTGATCCATCTCGAATTCGGCGACGTAGAAGAAGGCTTTGCCGCCGCCGACCTGGTGCGCGAGGATCTGTTCTTCTTCGAAGGCAACACTCATCTCCCGATGGAACAGCACGCGGCGCTGGCCGAGTGGTCGGCCGACGGCAAGGTGACCGTGTGGAGCTCGACCCAGACGCCGCACTACGTGCATCGGGCGCTGGCGAAGGTGCTCGAGCTGCCGGCGGCGCGCATCCGGGTGATCGCCACGCCGAACGGCGGCGGGTTCGGCGGCAAGAGCGATCCGTTCAGCCACGAAATCGTGGTGGCAAAGCTCGCCATGCTGACCGGCCGGCCCGTGAAGATCACGTTGACCCGCGAGGAGGTCTTTTACTGCCATCGCGGGCGCCACCCCACGTTGATGTGGGTGAAGACCGGCGTCACCAAGGACGGCGCGATCACCGGCATGCACTTTCGCTCGCTCCTGGACGGCGGCGGGTACGGCAGCTATGGCGTGGCGAGCACGTACTACACGGGCGCGCTGCAGACCGTCACCTACAAGGTGCCGCGCTACAAGTTTCAGGGCGCGCGCGCGTTCACCAACAAGCCGCCGTGCGGGCCCAAACGCGGGCACGGGACGCCGCAGCCGCGCTACGCGCTCGAGGTCCATCTCGACAAGCTCGCCGAACAGCTGAACATGGATCCCGCCGAGCTACGGCTGAATCACCTGCAGCCACCCAATTCCCTGACGGCGAATTATCTGCGCGTCGGCTCCATGGGACTTGGGGAGTGCATCCGCAAAGTGGTCGACGGCTCAGGATGGAAGCAGAAGTTTCGCAAGCTGTCGCACGGCAAAGGCGTCGGGTTTGCCTGCTCGTCGTATCTCTCGGGCGCGGGACTGCCGATCTACTGGAATCACATGCCGCACTCGGGAGTTCAGCTGAAGCTCGACCGCTCGGGCGGCGTGACCGTGTTCTGCGGCTCGACCGAAATCGGCCAAGGCTCGGATTCGATACTCGCGTCGATCGTGGCCGAGGTGCTGGGGGTCGATCCGTTCGAGATCCGGGTCGTCACCGCCGATACCGACCTCACGCCGGTGGACCTCGGCAGCTACTCCTCGCGCGTGACGCTGATGAGCGGCAATGCGGCGCTGCAGGCAGCCGAGCGCGCCCGGGAGATCATCCTGCCGCACGTCGCCAAGCGGCTCGAGGTTCCGGGTGATCGGGTGGTATTCGCCGACGGGCGCGTGTTCGACACGCAGGATCCCGGTCGCGGCATGAGCTTCGCCGAAGCGGTGCAAGCCGCCGAAAGCGTGGTCGGGACTGTGGGCACCGTCGGCTCGTACACGCCGCCCAGGAGCGCGGGGCGCTACCGCGGGGCGGGCGTGGGGCCCTCTCCCGCCTATTCCTACAGCGCGTGCGTGGCACAGGTGGACGTGGATCCCGAGACGGGGATCGTGGTCGTGCCGACGATCTGGATCGCGCACGACGTGGGACGCTGCATCAACGCCGCCAGCGCCATCGGCCAGGTCGAGGGCTCGGTCTACATGGGTCTGGGCGAGGCCCTGATGGAGGAAATGGCGTATCGGGAGAACCGGCACGTGGTGCACAAGATCCCGAGCCTGCTCGAGTACAAGAGTCCCACCACGCTCGAGATGTGCGACGTCATCACCTACATCATCGAAGACCCCGATCCCAACGGCCCCTTCGGCGCCAAGGAAGTCGGCCAGGGCCCGCTGCTCCCCGTGATGCCGGCCGTCGCCAATGCGGTGTACGACGCGGTCGGAGTCCGGGTCGATGAGATCCCGATCACGCCCGAAAAAGTCCTGAAAGCGTTGAAAAAGAAGGCGAAGGGGGACGAGGGACGAGTGGGGCCAGTCTCCTTCCCCGAGATCCCCTGGCCGGAACCCACCCGTGTGCCACCGCCCTGGGAGGGCGGCGACGGCAAGGCGATCGATCAGGCGGCCACCCTCGCCGGCGGAGTAAGAGAAGAGCGCCAGCACTGACCTGTGTGGTTCCCGGCTGACAAAGCGTCTCTCCTCCACACCCCTCGAGGAGAGGCCATGGCCACCCAATCCGTCCGTCTGCTGCTCATGCTCGCGACCCTGATCGCGACGCCCCGGCTCGCGCCACCCGACACCGGCCGCATCGCCGGCCACGTGCGCGACATGGGCGGCGTCCCACTCGCCAACGCGCGCGTCGTGGTGGTCGGCACGGCGTTCGCCGCCAGCACCGATTCCACGGGCTCCTACGTGATCGACAAGATCCCGGTGGGCACGTACCTCCTGCGAGCCCAATTCATCGGTTACGACCCCGGAATCGTTCACGCCGTGAAAGTGACGGCCGGCCAGACGACGACCGTCGACGTCGCGCTCAGAGCCGCGACCATCCGGTTAGAGGGCGTAACGGTCACGGGCATAGGTGAGGCGAACGCCAACGCTCCGGCAACCCTTGGTGCAGCTCAACAGGGCGTCGTGAGCGGCTTCGCCGCACGTGGACTGCGGCGTGACGAAGCGTGGCGCCGGCAGCGCGAGCCCTGGAATACTGAAGAGTACGGCCACACCGACGAGAATCCGTTCGTCGCCGTCAGCGCTCATCCGCTGTCGACCTTCTCCATCGACGTGGACCGCGCCTCCTACGGCAACGTGCGGCGCTTCCTGCTCGGTGGCTCGGCGCCGCCCAAGGACGCGGTGCGGATCGAAGAGCTGGTCAACTACTTCCCCTACGACTACGCGGGTCCCGAAGGCGACGACCCGGTCGCGATCCACACCGAGCTGGCGCCGGCCCCGTGGAAACCGGCGCACCAGCTGCTGCGCATCGGATTGCAGGCCCGCCGCATCGATCTGCGCGGGTTGCCGCCGTCTAACTTCGTGTTCCTGATCGACGTCTCCGGCTCGATGCAGGACGTGAACAAACTGCCGCTCGTCAAGGCGTCGCTGGCCCTGCTCGTCAACTCGCTGCGCGCCAATGACCGGGTGGCCGTCGTCGTGTACGCAGGCTCGGCGGGTCTCGTCCTGCCGTCGACCCCGGGGAGCGAGAAGCAGACGACTCTCGAGGCGATCGATCGCCTGGAAGCAGGCGGCAGCACGGCCGGGGGCGCCGGTATCAAGCTCGCGTACGACCAGGCGGTAGCGAACTTCGTCCGCGGCGGCAACAACCGCGTCATTCTCGCGACCGACGGCGACTTCAACGTCGGCGTCTCGAGCGATGGTGAGCTGGTCCGATTGATCGAGGATCGCCGCAAGACCGGCGTATTTCTCACCGTGCTCGGGTTCGGGATGGGCAACCTGAAGGACTCGAAGATGGAGCAGCTCGCCGATCACGGAAACGGCAACTACGCCTACATCGACAATCTGCTCGAAGCGCGCAAGACCCTGGTGCATGAGCTGGGCGGCACGCTCTACACCGTGGCCAAGGACGTAAAGATCCAGGTCGAGTTCAATCCCTCACGGGTGCGGGCCTATCGCCTGATCGGGTACGAGAACCGTCTCCTTGCCGCCGAAGACTTTGCCGACGACGCCAAGGATGCGGGCGAG
>DATFGN010000003.1:0-7807 GCA_035249405.1 Gemmatimonadales bacterium | reverse complement strand
CGGCTACCTCACCGACCTGCGCACCGCCGCCGCCATCGCCCTGACGCTGCGCTATCTCGCTCCCCGCGAGGCGCGGTCGGCATTGCTCATCGGCGCGGGCGGGCTGGCCCGGCTCACCGCTCGCGCCATCCTGGCCGAACGCCCGATCGAGCAGCTCACGATCTGGAATCGAACGGCGGAGCGCGCCCAGGCGCTCGCCAAGGAGCTGGCCGGAGCCGTGAGCGCACGCGTGGCGCCCGCGCTCGAATCCGCGGTTCGCGATCATCGCATCATCGTGGCCGTGACGTCGAGCACGGTGCCCCTGGTCCGCGCCGATTGGGTGCTCCGCGGCACCCACATCACGTCGGCGGGCACGGGCAGCCCGGAAAAGGTGGAGCTCGAGCCGGCGCTGCTCCTCAAGGCCGACAAGGTGTTCGCCGATCGGGTCGTGCAAGCCGAGCAGTACGGCAACCTGCACCATGCCATCGAAGCGGGGGTGTTGAAGCGCTCCCGCGTGACGGGCGAGCTGGGCGATCTGGCCACGGGGCGGCTCCCGGGGCGCGAGCGTCCCGATGAGATTACGATTGCCGATCTCACCGGCGTCGGGGTCCAGGATGCCGCGATCGCCGAACCCGTAGTGGAGGCGTTGGGCCTATGAAGACCGCCGAACGCGAGACATCGGTCATCCACGCCCCGCACGACGGAAGCGAGGTCGGCGTCTGCACGCTGTCGACGCCGGAGGATGTGCGCGCCGCGCTCGATGCCAGCGTGGTCGCGGCCCGGTCCTGCCGCGAGCTACCGGCCTACGAGCGAGCCCGGGCGCTGCGGGCTACGGCCGCAGGCCTGACCGCAGAGCGGGACGAGCTGGCTCGCACCTTGGCGCTCGAGGCCGGCAAGCCGATCAGCCAGGCGCGACTCGAGCTGGACCGGGCCATTGCGGTGTTCGCGGATGCCGCCGAGGAAGCCACGCGCATCGGGGGCGAAGTGTTGCCGGCCGACTGCGTGCCGACGGGCAAGGGCCGCCTCGCGCTGACACGACGTTTTCCGCTGTCACCGATCACGGGAATCACCCCGTTCAACTTCCCGGTCCTGTTGACGGCCCACAAAGTCGCCCCGGCGATGGCCTGCGGCGCCACGATCACGGTCAAGCCGCCGCCTCAGGATCCGCTCGCCACGCTGCGCATGATGGACATCATCCGCTCCTCCGGATACCCGGACGGAGGCGTCAACATGGTGCCGTGCCACGTGGACGTGGCGCAGATTCTAATCGAGGATCCGCGGGTAAGGCTCATCACGTTTACGGGCAGCGCGGCGGCGGGCTGGGGGATTCGCGCCAAGGCCGGGACAAAGCGCGTGGTCCTCGAGCTCGGCGGGAATGCCGGAGTCATCATCGAGCCGGACGCCGACGTCGCGTGGGCCGCGGCGCGCTGTGCCGTTGGAGGTTTCACGTACGCCGGCCAGTCCTGCATCTCGACCCAGCGCATCTACGTGCACCAAGACGTGTACCGCCAGTTCCTCGACGCCTTCCTGCCCAAGGTCCGGGCTCTCAAGGTCGGCGACGTGCTGGATGACGCGACCGATGTCGGCCCCATGATCTCGGTGGACGCCGCCCAACGCGTGGAACGATGGATCGCTGAAGCGCGCTCGGGGGGCGCCGACGTCGCGATCGGTGGCACGCGCCGCGGCGCTTTCCTCGATCCTGCGGTACTGCTCGATACGAGCCCGGACATGAAAGTGAACTGCGAGGAAGTGTTCGCGCCGCTTGTCACCGTCGCTCCGTACACGCGGCTCGATGACGCGGTCGACGCGGTCAATCGCTCGCCGTTCGGGCTCCAGGCCGGCGTATTCACCCGGGATGCGAAGACCCTGTTCCGGCTGCACGCCGAGCTCGACGTAGGTGGCGTGAACGGCAACGACATCCCGGGGTTCCGGGTGGACCGGCTCCCCTACGGCGGTGCCAAGGCGTCCGGGTTGGGACGCGAAGGCGTGCGCTACGCGATCGAGGAGATGACCGAGCTGCGGGTCCTGACGATCAAGCTCGACTGACGCTCAGCCGACGATCCCGTGCAGGATGACGTACGCGATTCCGGCGATTCCGGCCGCGGCCGGGATCGTCAGGATCCACGCCCACACGATTCGACCGGCCACGCCCCACCGCACCGCCGACACCCGATGCGCCGTCCCGACGCCGGCGATCGCCCCCGTGATCGTATGCGTGGTGCTCACGGGAATCCCGAAGTGCGAGGCGACGAACAACGTGATGGCTCCGCTCGTCTCGGCGCAGAATCCTCCGAACGGCCGCAACTTCGTAATCCGTTGACCCATCGTCTTTACGATGCGCCACCCCCCGGCCATCGTGCCCAACGCGATCGCGGCGTGCGCCGACAGAATGACCCAGACGGGAATTTGGTCGGCCGACGTAATGTGCAAAGCCCGGATCGGGAAGTTCACGAACAAGGACTGACTCGACACCAGCAGCGCCACGATGATGCCCATGGTTTTCTGGGCGTCATTTGTCCCGTGACCGAGCGAATACGCAGCCGCTGAGACCAGCTGCAACATGCGAAAGCGGCTATCGACCACCCGCGGCCGGGCGCGTCGCAGCATCCAGGAGAGCGCCACGGTCAAGAGCAGGGCAATGGTGAGGCCCATCAACGGCGCGATCACGATAAAGACCAGCGTCTTGATCCATCCTGAAGCGATGATCGCGACGAGCCCGGCCTTGGCGACCGCCGCGCCCGCATACCCCCCTACGAGCGCGTGAGACGAGGACGTGGGCAGTCCCCACCACCAGGTCATGAGGTCCCAGATGATCGCACCGAGCAAGCCGGTCGCGACCACCACCGGATCCACCACGCTCAAGTCGATCATGCCCTTGCCGATCGTCTTGGCGATGGCGGTCCCGAACACGAAGGCGGCTACGAAGTTCCAGAACGCCGCCCAGCCGACGGCCGCGAACGGCGACAAGACACGGGTGGAGACGACGGTCGCGATCGAATTGGCCGCGTCGTGAAAGCCGTTGATGAAATCGAAGGTGAGCGCGATCAGCAGGATCGCGAGGACGAACCCGACGGTCATCTCCATCAGGCGTGTTTCAAGGCGATGGATTCAACTACGTTGGCGACATCCTCCGCCTCGTCGAGTGTCCGCTCCAGGTTGTCGTAGATCTCCTTCCATTTGACCAGCTCGATCGCGTTCTTCTCGTTCTCGAATAAACTGCCCAACGCTTCATGGTAGATCGCGTCCCCATCCTCCTCGAGACTCTTCGCCTCGACGCAGTACTTCATCACGTCGTCGCCCTTCTTGAGCCGGCCAACGGCTTGCTCATTCACCGCCGTGATCTTCCCGATGACCTCGACCAATTGGTGAATGCCGGAGGGAGCGGTGCCGAGCCGGAAGATTTGCGCGCGGCGCGCCGTGCCGTCGATCACGTCCATCACGTCGTCCAGATCCGAAGCGAGCTGGTGGATGTCCTCACGATCGAGCGGCGTAATGAAGGTGCGGTCCAGTCGGTTGACGACCTCGTGGGTGACCTGGTCACACTCATGCTCGAGTCGCTTGATCGCTTCGACGATCGGGGTGCGCCGATCCTGCGGCGCGGCGAACAGGTCGCGCAGCCGACCTGCCGCTTCGGTGGTTCGCTTGGCGACTTCAACGAAGAGGTTGAAGAACTCTTCCTCTCGGGGCATCAGACGGAGGGGCACGGTAACCTCTCGTGGTGATGGATGCGGCCCAGGGCCGGCGCGTAACATAGCGGCCCCTCAAATCGACCACTAGGTTTGGGCTGTCCCGGCTCCCGGAGCCCCACCATGGCGACGACGCAGCACCCGCAGACCGAGTTCGTCAAGGCGATTTCCCGGCTCGACGCTACGGCTCTCGTAGTCGGGTCGATGATCGGCTCGGGGATCTTCATCGTCTCGGCGGACATCCTGCGTCAGGTGCACGCCCCAGGCCTGCTGCTCCTGGTCTGGGCGGTCTCCGGTGTGGTCACGCTCATGGGCGCGGTCAGCTATGGAGAGCTGGCGGCCATGTTCCCCAAGGCCGGTGGGCAGTACGTGTATCTCCGCGAGGCGATCTCGCCGCTGTTCGGCTACCTGTACGGCTGGACGCTGTTCATGGTCATCCAGACCGGCACCATCGCCGCAGTCGCGGTTGCGCTGGCCCGGTTCACCTCCGTATTCTGGCCCAGCCTTACGCCCGAGGTCTATTCCGGCCTCGGCACCACGATTTCTTTCCCACAGCCAATCGGCAGCGTCGCCGTCGGCCTATCGCCACAGCGGTTGTTCGCCATCCTTTCGGTCGTCCTGCTCACCTGGATCAATGTCCGCGGCGTGCGCACCGCGGCGATCATTCAAACGACCCTGACGACCATCAAGGTGGCTACGCTGGCCGCGGTTGTGATTCTGGGTCTGACCATCGGCCGCAATGCCGCCGCGATCGCGGCCAACTTCGGACCGAACTTCTGGCCGGCTGGCGCCCTGTCGTGGGCCACTGTGCCCTTGATCGGCGCGGCGATGGTGGGATCCCTGTTCTCCATGGACGCCTGGAACAACGTGGGGTTCGCCTCGGGTGAGCTGAAACACCCGGAGAAGGACGTCCCCATCGCGATGGCGCTGGGAACCCTGACGGTCACGACGCTCTACGTGCTGGCGAACGTCGCGTACCTCCATGTGCTGCCTCAGGACGCGATCGCCAACGCCCCGCAGGACCGCGTCGGCACGGCGGCCCTGGAAGCGATCTTTGGCAGCTCCGGCCTCTACATCATGGCCGCCGCGATCATGATCTCCACGTTCGGCTGCAATAACGGCTTGATCCTCTCCGGCGCCCGCGTCTATTACGCGATGGCGCGCGACAATCTGTTCTTCCAGTCGGCCGGGCGGCTGCATCCGACCTACCGGACGCCGGCACAGGCCCTGGTCGTTCAGGGTGTCTGGACCTGCGTCTTGTGCCTGTCGGGCACCTATGGACAACTGCTCGACTTCGTGATCTTCGCGGCCGTCTTTTTCTACCTCGTCACCGCGATCGGTCTCTTCACCCTGCGAGCGAAGCGACCCGATGCACCTCGCCCGGTGAAGGCGCCGCTGTATCCATGGTTGCCGGCGGCGTACGTCGTCCTGACCGCCTTGATCAGCATCAACCTGCTGGTGCAAAAGCCCACCTACTCTGGCCTTGGGTTGCTCATCGTGGCGCTGGGCGTCCCGGTGTATTTCGTGTGGAGAAAGGTCGTAGGGACCAGTTCAGTATCAAATACATAAGCACCCGTAGCATAACGATATAGCTGTTGTTGCTGGGATCGATCTTCGGGATATATTCGGGGTACGCGTCGGCCGCTCATCCCTGTGCCGGAGGTCTCCAGTGACTCAACCCACCACCAAACCCGCTCAAACACCCAGCTCCGCGACCATTCTCGCTCTGCGCTGCCCCGATTGCGCCGGAGTCGTTGTACGAGAATCGAGCTGCCTCCTCTGCCTGCAATGCGGATGGTCGCGGTGCGGATAGTGAGAAACGGCGAGGGCACTGGGCAATTGCCGTTGCTGGCCTCCGTTAGCCCGACGCTGCGCTCCGCCGCCTTGCCGGTGCTGGACCAACGTTTGCGCGGCACGAGGTTCGTCACGCTGCAGCCGAAATCGGTGCTCAACTCCCCGGAGCAGACCGGAATGGATTTCTGGTCGCTCAATCCGTACGTGGGATGCGAATTCGGTTGCACGTACTGTTATGCCCGCTTCACCCATCGCTACGTCGTCGAGCGCGCGCATGATACGGGCAAGCTCTCGGACCGAGAGTTCTCGGACTACCGTGGCGCACATGGGTGGGAAGCCTTCGAGCAGCGGATCTTCGTCAAGCAGCAAGTCCAGGACGCGCTCGAGCACGACCTGCGACGTTATTTCCGTCGCCCGGAGGCTCCAGGAGCGTCCGACGCCATCGTCATTGGCACTGCCACCGACCCATACCAGCCGGCCGAGCGCCGGTTCAGGATCACGAGGGCCGTGCTCGCGCGGTTGGCCCGTTGCGAGGGGCTGTCGATCGGCCTGATCACGAAGAGTCCACTGGTCACTCGGGACATCGATCTCTTCACGGAGATTCAGCGCCACAACGACCTCGAGATCCACCTCTCGCTCATGACACTGGATGTGGCGTTGATTCGCTGTCTCGAGGCGCGCTCTCCGATGCCGGCTGTCCGGTTGCGGGCGCTCGAGCGGCTGACGGCGGCCGGCGTGAACGCGGGGCTGATCGTGGCACCGGTGCTGCCGGGAATCACCGACTCCGTGGAACGGCTCGATGCCCTGTTCCAGGCAGCGCGTCGGGCAGGCGCCCGGTTTCTCTCAGCCAGCCCGTTGCGTTTGTATCCGGGGATTCGTGATCGTTTCTTGCCTGTACTGGACGAACACTTTCCCGAGCTGGCGGAACGATATCGGCGCGCCTACGCCGATCGTGGCACGGCTCCACGCGCGTACGCGCGGGCCCTGGCGCGCCGTGTCAAAACCCTGCAAGGGAAGTACGGTTTTGCTTCGAGGGACATGCGCGACCGCTACCAGCGTCGTCAGGCGCGCTGGCAGCGAGAGTTGGACCTCACGGTCCCGCTTTGAGCTCCACCGCCAGGGCCCCGGCGTTCTTGTTGCTCCAGCTCGCAGTCACGGCATTGCGGTTCACCGCCCATTCGGCGAACAGATCGGCCAGCGTACCCTCCCCCGAGGGCTGCTCATCGATCTTCGTGAACCCGGTACCAGGGCTGACTGTCGGGACCACGTTGCTGTTCACGCCGAACACG
Organism: Gemmatimonadales bacterium; assembly: GCA_035249405.1. Classification (GTDB taxonomy): domain Bacteria; phylum Gemmatimonadota; class Gemmatimonadetes; order Gemmatimonadales; family GWC2-71-9; genus DASTHG01. The sequence goes on along the minus strand of DATFGN010000003.1, from coordinate 1,059 downwards.
CCGTAGGCCACGTTGGCGGTGCTCGCGAAGGGAGCGAGCGTCACCATCAGCTGATTCACTGCGGTCCCGCTGGCCGCACCGGTCTGCACCACGGCGCCGGATCCGTTCGTCCCCGACGTTGCCACGCCCGCCCACTGCGACACGATCCACTGGCAGTTCGAAACGGTGACGCTCGAGGTGATCGTAATCGCGCCGCTGCCTGGAGCAGCGCTCATCGCCCGGAAAATGGTGATGCGCTTGAGCGGCGTCGTCCCATCAAACGTGACCGTCGCGACCACGTCCCAGGACGCCATGCCGCCGCCCGTGACGGTCGGACTCGGCGCGGCCGCCGAGGACTGGTGCGTCATCACGGCGACAGTGACGAGAGTATTCGCCGCGGGAGCTATAGGAGCCGTGGTGTACACGCGCTGATTGATGACATCGTGACCGGACGTGAGCAGGGCATGCGTGACGGCGCCGGTCGGCGGCGCCGCGACGGTGACCGTAGCGGACTGAGTAATGGCGACGCCGTTCGCCGTCGCCGATACGACCTTGTCCCCCGCCACGGTCGATCCCAGTGTCCCGGTCGCTACGCCGCTGGCGTTCGTCGGCGACGTGGGTTGGATCAGCGAGTTTCCTGTCCCCGTTGCCGAGAGCACCACCGTCACCCCGCTCACCGGATTGCCAAACTGATCCCGCACGGTCGTGGTGATCGTGGCAGGCGCGGTGCCCGCTGTAATCGAAAGCGGGTTTGCGCTCAGTGTAGACACTCCCGGGTCGGGCGGACCGGCGCTCACCGTGACGACGGGTTGTTGAGCGATCGTCACGCCACCTGCGACCGCCATCACGGTCTTGCTGCCAGCGCCGGTTGAGGACAGGCTACCGGCCGCCTGGCCGTTGGCGTCCGTGGGCCCCTGCGGCTGCGTAATAGTATTACCGCTCCCAGTCGCCGAGAGGACGACGCTCGCACCGGGGACCGGATTGCCGGCATTGTCCTTCACGGTCACAGTGATGACCGAGACGCCGCTCCCGGCGACGATCGACGCGGAAGAAACCGCGACGGCCGACAGCGTCGGCGAC
>DATFGN010000002.1:0-6590 GCA_035249405.1 Gemmatimonadales bacterium | reverse complement strand
GCCGCGGCCGAGGTTGGAGCCGACGCGGCCGATCACGGTGGCCTGCTCGTTCGTCACCTTCACGAGCCGATCGGCGATCTCCCCGAAATCCCTGATCGAGCGGCGCAGCTCGATCACGGCCTCCGAATCGAACGCGGTCTGCACCCGGTTGGCGACCGCGGCAATGTCTCCGGCGATGCGGCTGGCCTGGGCCGTCAACTGGCCGATGTCGGGCAGGGTGGCCCCGGGCCACCGAGCCCCGCCGCCGGCGAGCGCCTCCTGCAACGCCGCACGCACGTTGGGATCGGCGATGGGCTGGTCCATCGAGACCAGGATCGCGGCCCACTCACCGAACAGCGAGGCGGAGGCGGCAATCACCGCCGGCTTCTGGGGAACCGACACGCCGGCGTAGACCTTGAGATCCGCCTCGACCCAGTTGTCCGCGGCGAGCCGGATGGCCTCGACCCGCCCGACGCGCACGCCGCGCAGCACCACGGGGTTCCCGACGCCGAGGCCGCCGACCGTGCGGAAGCGGGCGGTGTAGACCGCCTCGCTCGCTCCCAGGTGGGCGCCCGACAGCCACAGGGCCCCACCCACGATCACGGCGAAGGCCGCGATGACGACGATCCCGACGACGAATTCGTTTTCCCGCTTCACTCGGGCCGCCCCTCGATGAATTGCTGCACCACGGGATCCTGGCTGCGGCGAATCGCTTCGACCGTCCCCACCTGGCGGATGCGGCCCTCGTACAACATGGCGATCCGGTCCCCGACCGTGTAGGCGCTGCGCAGGTCGTGCGTCACGACCACGCCCGTCACGCCCAGCCGTTCGCGCGTGCGCACCATGAGGCGATCGATCACGGCCGACGTCACCGGATCGAGCCCCGTCGTCGGCTCATCATACAGGATGTAGCGCGGCTTCAGGGCGATCGCTCGCGCGATCCCCACCCGCTTGCGCATCCCGCCCGACAGCTCGGCGGGCATCTTGGCTTCGGTGCCGGTGAGGTCCACCAATGCCAGCGCCTCCGCCACCCGCGCCGCCATCTCCGCTTCGTCCAACCCGCGCCGCTGCAGGCCCAGCGCCACGTTCTCGGCCACGGTCATCGAATCGAACAGCGCGGCGAACTGAAACACGTAGCCGATGTCGCGGCGCAGCGCCGTCAGCGCGGGGCGATCGAGCGTAGACACCGGCCGACCGTCAACGATGACGTCCCCGCTATCGGGGTGCAACAACCCGACCACATGCTTCAACGCCACACTCTTGCCGGCGCCGGAGAACCCGATGATCACCATGGTCTCGCCGTCCTTCACCTCCAGCGAGAACCCGTCCAGGACGTGCCGGCCGTCGAAGGCTTTGCGCAGCTCCTGAAACTCGATCACAGGAGCACCACGGCCCAGAATGCGTCCAGGACCAGAATCAGCATCGCAGAGATCACCACCGCCCGGGTCGTGCTGCGGCCGACGCCCTCCGCCCCGCCCGATGTCGACAGGCCCACGACGCATCCGACGAGGGAGATGGTGAATCCGAAGCTCGCGCTCTTCAACAGACCGAACCAGGTGTCCTTGAATTGATAGAGGAGCTTCAGGCCTTTGACGAATTCGGCGGTGGACAGATCGAGCAACGCGAGGCTGGTCAGCCATCCGGTGAGGATGCCGATGAGGATACTGAGGGCGACGACGAGTGGCACCATCAGCGTGCTCGCCAACACGCGCGGGACGACGAGATACGCCTGGGGATCGTACGCGAGCGTCTCGAGCGCATCCACCTGCTCCGTGACGCGCATCGTGCCCAATTCCGCCGCCAGACTCGCGCCGACCCGGCCCGCCAGCGCCAGTCCGGTCAGGACCGGGCCGAATTCCAGCATCATCGATTTCCCGGTGGCCGTCCCGACCACGTACAACGGGACAGTGCCCCGAAATGTGTAGGACGCCTGCAGCGCGATGACGACTCCGGTGAAGGCGGCGATGAACAACGCGACAGGGAGCGAATCGACCCCGATGCGGCGCATCTGCACCAGCGCGGGGCCGCGCCAGGTCGCGACGTCCGGGATGGCGCGGGCTACATCCCCCAGAAAATGGCCGAACTGCCCGACCGCCCGCACGGCGGCGACGGCACGTCGGCCGATCCGGTCGATCACGCGACCTAAGGTATAGACTGCCCGGAAAAGCAAAAGGCCAGGACCGAAATCCTGGCCTCTGGCATCTTGCGCCACGCCCAGATCAGGCGGCGAAACTCGCCAGCGCTTTCCCGACGTCTCCTTCGCGCAGCCGCTTCAGCGCGCGATCGCGCAGCTGACGCACGCGCTCGCGCGTGACGCCGAGCATGCCGCCGATTTCTTCCAGCGTGTGCTCGCGCCCGCCGTCGAGACCGAAATACAGGCGCAGGACCTTGGCATCGCGACGCTGCAGCGTGTTGAGCGCCGTTTCGATCTCGTCGGAGAGAAACCGGTCCATCGCCTGGTCTTCGGTATCCGGCAGGTCCTCGGCGATGAAGCGCTCGATCAGGGAGCGGTCACCGTCCGGATCGAGCGGCGCGTCCAGGCGCACGTCGCCGGTGTTGAGGGCGGCGAGCGACTGCACTACCTCGAGCGACAGCTTGGTGGCATCCGCGATCTCCTCGGGCGTCGGCTCCCGGCGCAGCGTCTGGCGCAGATACTCGGCTGTGCGGACGATGCGCGATAGATCCGCGGTGCGGTTCAAGGGCACGCGCACGGTGCGGCCCTGCCGCGCCAGCGCGGCGAGGATCGCCTGCCGGATCCACCACACCGCATACGAGATGAACTTCACGCCCTGGTCGGGATCGAACTTCCGGGCCGCCGTGAGCAAGCCGACGTTGCCCTCACCGATCAGGTCGGTCAGTGGGAGTCCCCGGTTTTGGTATTTCTTGGCGACCGAGATGACGAAACGCAGATTGCGCTTCACCAGCTCCTGCATCGCTTCCTGATCGCCCGCGCGCACTTTGCGGGCGAGCGCGATCTCTTCCTTTTGAGTGAGCAGCGGCGTCTTGCTCACCTCGTGCAGATACTGGTCGAGGATGTCCCGCTCGTGCTCGTGGCCCAGGCCGGACATGAGGCCCCGCCGGCGGCCGCGCTTGCGACCCGGCTTGGCCTTCGGGGCGGCGGGCGCCGGAGCCGGAGCGCGTGCCTGCGCAGGCTTCCGCCCGGCCCGCGGCTTGAGCGCTTTGGGCTTGGGATGGCCGGCTTTGGAGCGACGCGTCGACTTCGGCATTGAGCAGGGCCCTGTGAGTTGGAAAACCGCGCCTGTGATACCGCGAACGGCGCGAAAAGTTCACACTTTCGCTTGACACCGCTAGAACGTCCCGATAAGATGCCGTGTTCCCGCAGAATGGCCGGCCAACGGGACCTCGGGGGCGGCCAAGTATAACGGGGGCGTAGCTCAGTTGGGAGAGCGCGTGAATGGCATTCACGAGGTCAGGGGTTCGATCCCCCTCGCCTCCACTGACTACCAGACGGGTAGACGCCAAGACGGGTAGTCGGCGAGACGCCTGGTAGCAGCCGGATCAGAAGCGTTAGATTTGCCCAGCGGTTCTCGACGTCTCGGCGTCTACCCGTCTCGACGTCTGGCCGTTTGCGGGAATAGCTCAGTTGGTAGAGCACAACCTTGCCAAGGTTGGGGTCGCGGGTTCGAGTCCCGTTTCCCGCTCTCCAGGAAGCTTGCAGAACGACAACAACGCAGCACCCGACGCGGGGTGGAGCAGTCTGGTAGCTCGCCGGGCTCATAACCCGGAGGTCGTGGGTTCAAATCCCACCCCCGCTACTGACTGGACGGGTAGACGGGCAGTCGTACCGTCTACCCGTCCGGGTTTTCGGGCGGTTAGCTCAGCTGGTTAGAGCGCTACGTTGACATCGTAGAGGTCACTAGTTCGAATCTAGTACCGCCCACCTTTGCGCCCATAGCTCAACTGGATAGAGCGTCTGACTACGGATCAGAAGGCTGGGGGTTCGACTCCTCCTGGGCGCACTACTGACTAGACGGGTAGACGGGTAGACGGGTAGACGGGGCGTAGCGCAGTCCGGTTAGCGCGCCTGGTTCGGGACCAGGAGGTCGGAGGTTCAAATCCTCTCGCCCCGACCTTAATAGACGTGGTGGAGGTTGGCGAGGTTGGTGGAGGTCGGTGGAGGACATCCTTCACCAACCTCCACACCCTCCACCATCCTCGACAACCTCGTTTTGCAGTCCGCGCCAGTAGCTCAGCTGGATAGAGCGTCGGCCTCCGGAGCCGAAGGTCGTGGGTTCGAATCCCGCCTGGCGCATTACCTGGTGTCGGCCGGCTTGGAGCTGTCCGCCTCGAGCTCGTTTAACGCACTGGCGACGTCTCGCGCTCGGCTCTGCAGCGGGGAATCGAAGACCGACGGCCCATCGACTTTGCGGGAGACGATGTACACGTTCTGCTCTCCCCCGGCGATCTCCCACAACACGACCTTCCACTCACCTGCCTCACGCTCGTATAACGCCTCGATACGGCCGGCAACCTGCTCGGCATCGAGATCCGTCCAACTGCGCGATTTGAGCGAGTCGATCAGCCTGCGTCGAACGTCAGAGTCCACGGCAGTCCTCCCAGCAGCGTCGGCACGGTAGCTACGGTGGTCACAAGAATGGTGTCTCAGGGCATTGCTGGCTAGCGCATCACTTGGCCTGCGGGAGCGTTCGCACCGGCGGGTGGTCGTCAAACAAGAGTCGTTTTTCGGCATTGCACCTCGGCACCGAAACTATTACGCTACGCCCTTGAGAAGCCACACTCGTGCGGTTGTGGCGCGACTGCCTGTGCAGGGCCCCCCAACACGCAATTCAACGACATGCGACTCTCCCTCCGCTTTCTCATCCCCCTGTTCCTTGCCCTCGCCGCCTTCGCGTACGCCGTCGTCCCGCTCGTCGACAAACTGACCTTGCGGTGGTTCGTGCGCGATCTCGACATTCGCGCCAGCCTCATTGCCAACACGGTCCACGAGCCGGTGGAGGACCTGTTGCGCTCCGGCAACCGCAACCGGGTCGAGCAGTTTTTCGCGCGCCTCACGCAGGATGAGCGACTGTTCGCGATCGGATTCTGCCCGGCTCCGCCCGGCCGACTGGTGGCCACCCCGGCCCTGCCGACCGAGATCCGCTGCGATTCGCTGGAGCGGTTCTCCGGACCCTCCGCGCACCAGCTGACCAGCGATCGCGGACCGGTGCTGGTGTCGGTCCGGTCGCTGGATTCCGACAGCGTCGCGCTGGGCCAGCTGGTGCTCGTGCACGACCTGAGCTTCGTGGCGCGCCGCAGCGAGGAAACGCGCAAGTACCTGTATCTCTTCTTCATCGGCCTGGGACTGACGGTCGCCTTGATCACGGTCGTCATCGCCCAGTTGAGCTGGCGCGGTTGGGTCCAGGGCCTGCGCGCGTTGATGCGCGGGGAGGGCCTGTTCCGCCCGTCAGACCGGCTCGACAAGGCGGAGCTGCGCCCGATTGCCGGCGACCTGCGGATGCTGATCCGCGACCTCGAGGCCGACCACCGGGCTCGTGATCCGGAGCAGCTGGCGTGGACGCCCGAGACCCTGCGGGCGATCGTGCGCGACGATCTTCGCGGGCACCAGGTGATCGTCGTGTCGAACCGGGAACCCTATATCCACGTCCGACGGGAACACGAGATCGCCGTGTGGCGGCCGGCCAGTGGCGTCGTGACCGCCCTGGAGCCGATTATGCGCGCCTGTTCCGGGACATGGCTGGCGCACGGCGGGGGCTCCGCCGACCGTGACGTGGTCGATGCCCACGACCGGGTAGGGGTTCCACCCGAGCGCCCGGCGTATCAGCTGCGTCGCGTCTGGCTGACCGAAGCCGAGGAGGCCGGCTACTACTACGGCTTCGCGAACGAGGGGCTCTGGCCGCTGTGCCACATCGCCCACGTGCGTCCCGTGTTTCGCAGCTCGGATTGGGAGCGCTACATCCAGGTGAATCGAAAGTTCGCCCGCGCGGTCGTGGACGAGGCCAAGGCTCCCGACCCCATCGTGCTCGTCCAGGACTATCACTTCGCCCTGTTGCCGAGGATGATCCAGGAGTCCCTCCCGGCAGCGACGATCATCTCCTTCTGGCACATCCCCTGGCCCAATCCGGAAGCGTTCGCCATCTGCCCGTGGCGCGACGAGCTGCTGGACGGCATGCTGGGGAGCGGCATTCTCGGGTTTCACACCCAGTTCCACTGCAACAACTTCGTCGACACGGTCGATCGCCTCCTCGAAGCGAGGGTCGACCGCGAGACATTTACAGTCACCTACCGCGGGCAGCCGACCGCCGTGAAACGCTACCCCATCTCGATCGAGTGGCCGCCGTCACCGCCGCTGGTGGACAAGTCCGTCGAGGAGTGTCGTCGCGCTGTCTGGCAGCGCCACGGCCTGCCGGACGGTCACGCGCTCGGGATCGGCGTAGACCGGCTCGACTATACCAAGGGGATCGAGGAGCGGCTGCGAGCGGTGGAACGGCTGCTGGAGCAGCAACCGGGCTGGGTGGGCAAGTTCACCTTTGTCCAGATTGCGGCGCCGACGCGTACCCGGATCGCCGAGTACCAGGAGTACGAGGAACGGGTCCGGGCGATGGCCGCGCAGATCAATGCACGTTTCCTGG
>DATFGN010000001.1:0-3810 GCA_035249405.1 Gemmatimonadales bacterium | reverse complement strand
GCGAGTGCGCGACCCAGCCGCCCACCGCTTCGATCACTGTCACGCCGGCCGTCAGCGCCAACGCCAGACCGAGCCGCCGGATGCTGTCGGCGCGAACGGGGGCGCGATGAGCACACTGGGCGTCGAGGGGAAGGGCCTGGGTCATGAAGGACTCCGCCTCAAGGATACGGTTTCCGCCGCTTGAAGTCACCCCTGCCGGGGCTAGCTTCCACCCCCTCCCATGGCAGACAATTTGGGGCTCCGCCTGGCCGCCGTGGCGGTCCTGGTGGCGGCGAACGCCTTCTTCGTGGCGGCGGAGTTCGCACTGGTCGCGGCTCGCCGCACGCGCATCGAGGCAATGATCCGCAAGGGCGACCGTCGGGCGGCGGTCGTGATGAAGGCCCTGCAGTCGCTCGACCGCTACATCTCAGGAACCCAGCTCGGCATCACCATCGCAAGCCTGGGCCTCGGCTGGATCGGGAAGCCCGCGCTCGCGGGCACTATCGAACGCCTGTTCGCCGGGCTCCCGAGCCCGTTGGACGTGGTCGCCACCGAGAGCGTGGCGGTCGGCGTGGCCTTTGCCTTGATCACCTTCCTCCACATTGTCCTGGGCGAACTGGCTCCCAAGGCCCTGGCCCTCCTGCATCCCGAACAGACCAGTCGTTGGGTCGCCCCGCCGCTCATCGTCTTCACGATCGCGACCAACCCGTTCATTTGGCTGCTCAACGGGACCGCCAACGGCATTCTCAGGTTGTTCGGCGCCCGCTCCCCGACCGAGCACGAACGGGTGCACTCCCCCGAAGAGATCATGATGCTAGTGGAGCAGACTCGGAAGACGGGCCGGCTAGGAAGGCAGGACGCGCGGATGATCGAGGGCGTGTTCGAGTTCACTGAGAAGAACGCGATCGATGTGATGACGCCACGCACGCAGATCGTCGCCCTGCCGGTGTCCATGTCGCTAGCCGAGGTAGCCGACCGGGTGGCCAGCGCCGGCCGATCCCGCTACCCCGTCTATCGCGAGTCCCTGGACGACATCGTCGGGACGGTGCACGCCAAGGACGTGCTCCGCGCGTTGCGCAGCGACGCGAACAAGCCGCTCGAGTCGATCCTCCGGCCGCCGCTCTTCGTCCCGGGCACGCGCGAGGTCGAGGACGTGCTGGCCGACATGAAACGGCAAAAAGTCCACCTCGCCATCGTGCTCGACGAATACGGCGGCACCGCCGGCCTCGTGACGATGGAAGACCTGCTCGAGGAAATCGTGGGCCAGATCTACGACGAGTACGACCGGCCCGACGCCGGCCCGGCCGGGACGGCCACCGTCCTGGCCCCCGTGATGTCCGGGAGCACCGAGGTGGCGGACGTGAATCGCAATTACGGTTTGCAGCTCGACGACACGGACTACACGACCATCGGCGGAGTCGTGTTCGGCAAGCTGGGGCGCTTGCCGCGTGTCGGAGACCGGGTCGAGCTCCCAGGCGCCACGTTCGAGGTGATCGAAATGGAAGGACGGCGCGTGGGCAAGGTCCGGGTCACGCTGGCCCCCCCCCGCCCGGCCGGCACCGCCTAGGCGAGGCTCCGCTCCGCCAGCGTCGTCGCCAGCTCCAGCGCCGCCCGCATGCTCCCCGGATCGGCTACACCCTTCCCCACGATGTCGAACGCCGTACCGTGATCCGGTGCGGTGCGAGGAAACGGCAACCCCAGTGTGACGTTCACACCCTTCCCGAAGGCGGCGACTTTCACCGCCGTCATGCCGACGTCGTGGTAGGGCGCCAGCACGGCGTCGAATTCTCCTCGTAACGCCCTGACGAATACCGTGTCGGCCGGCAACGGGCCCGCTGCGCCGAGCTGCTCGGCGGCCGGTCGCAGGATGCGATCGTCTTCATCGCCGAACAGGCCGGCTTCGCCCGCATGCGGATTGAGCGCACAGAGGACGAGCCTGGGCGTCGTCTTTCCCCACCAGCGCGCCAGCGCGGTCGCCGTGATCCGCCCGGTGGCAACGATGCGCTCCGTCGTGAGCAGCCGGGGGACGTCGCGCAGCGGGACATGGGTGGTCACGAGCACGACACGCAGCTGTCCGGCGGCCAACATCATGACGCAGGGAGTATTGCCGGTGAGGTGCGAGAGCAGCTCAGTCACACCGGGAAAGCGATAGCCGGCGAGATGCAACGCCCGTTTCTCGACGGGCCCCGTGACGACGGCATCCACGTCGCCGGCGCGGGCCAGCCACACAGCCCGTTCGATGGAGCGGACCGCGAGCAAACCGGCCTCCTTCGCCCGCTCCCCGCTCCCCGCTCCCCAGGCTCCGACGCCGACCCGGCTGCGGGCAGCGATCCCGTTCAACTGATCGTCCGGCCCCACCAGCACGATGTCGGCCCCGAGCGGCGCCGCTCCCAGTGCGCGCGCAACCACCTCGGGCCCGATCCCCCGCGGGTCGCCGAGGGTCACGGCCAGGCGCGGGCGGCGAGAGGGCACGGTTTACAGCCGGATGTCGATGTAAGTCTGGCGGCGCAGCCGGTCGAGGTAGTGCTGCAGCCCCAGGTCCTGGGCGAGGCGGCTGCGGATTTGCTCGCGCACGTCTTCAAACGTGACGTCGCCTTCTGGCAGCCGCTTGGTCACGTCCATCACGACGAATTGCGGCCGGGCACTGCCCTCGCCGATCACCAGCACCGGCTTCAAGCCGAGGCTGCTGTCCGCGGCGAACAGGCGCTGGTATTCCTGCCCCAGCGTACTGGGCGGCATCAGCTCCGCAAGCTTGGGCGCGTTTTCGTCGCCGAACCGTCGCGCCAGGGTATCGAACGCCGCGCCGGCGGTCCGCGCCATCACAGCGTGGATGGAATCGGCCAGCGCGCGCGTCTTGGCGATCTGCGCGGGCGAGATACGGGGCGCGATCAAGATGTGCCGGGCCAGGACTTCGGCGGGCTGGACGCGCTCGACCTGAATGATGTGGAAGCCGAAACTCGTCTCCACCACGTTCGAGATATCTCCCGGCCGGAGCCGGAAAGCGACGGCCTCGAACGGCTTCACCATCGTGCCGCGCCGGAACCACCCCAGCGACCCTCCGGAATCGCGCGTGGCGGAATCGGCGGACAGAGCCCGCGCGGTGGCGGCGAAATCCGCGCCAGCCCGCAGCGCCACGAGCAGCGATTCCGCCGTGGCCCGGGCACGGGCGCTTGCCGCCGAGTCGGGCTGTGGTATCAACACGATCTGACGGAAGGACACGACGGCCGGTCGCTTTTCGGCCGCGCCCCGGTTCTCTTCCCAAAACGCGCGCATCTGCGCGTCCGTGGGCTGGATCGGCTTCAACTGTTGCTTCTGCCGGAGCCCCTCCTGCAGCCGCTGCGAAAGAATGGCCCGGCGCTGGCTCTCCGCGAGCCAGCGGCGGTATTCCTCCGAGCCGCCGAACCCCGCGAGACGCAATTGGCGTTGAAACTCGGTCTCCGAAGGAAAGCGGCTGCGCACATTGCGGACCGTGGCCTCCACCGCGTCTTGCACTTCCTGCTCGGTGACTTTGACGGTGGTATCGCGCTGCGCCTGTTGCACCATCAGCTCCATGTCGACCAGGGAGCGGAGAATGCGCCGCCGCAACGCGGTGCGCCCGGCGGAATCCTGGGGCAGCGTTTGCCCGGTAGCCTGCGCCTGCGCCATCTCTTCTTCGAGCTGGGAGGAGAGAATCGGCTGGGAACCCACGATCGCGACGATGCGATCCACCGGAACCGGCTGCTGGGCGCAGAGGGGCGGCGCGACGGCGAGCACCATTGCCCCGAGGCCGGACCACACCGTTGCCCGTCGGCTCATTGCACGGAGCGGCGCGCGGGTGCCTTCTGGAGCACC